>JAITWF010000140.1 GCA_031285415.1 Deferribacteraceae bacterium | reverse complement strand
ATCGCCGCTACGAACTGGTTCAGGTATTTGATAATATTGTTGCGTACGATAAAGGTAGATGCAGCTATGATTGCAATTATCAGAGCAAGCATAACTCTAGAGAAGAGAAGCATTGCATTCATACCAACAGCCGCATAGGCATCGTCTACAAAGAATGCGATTACCACACCAAATGGTCTGATATTAGAATCTGCATACGCTGGCACAACCGACGCAAACATATCACGCTTTAGAGTCTTGTTGTAGAAGTATGAGTCAAAATGGTCGCCTCTAAGGAAGGTATCTACGAGGTCGCTAGGGTTAAAGCCCTCAACGTAATCGATCTTTCGATAGTCTACGCCCAACATCGCATTATTGGAAGAGGCGATAACAAGCCCTGCTGGCCCAACGATCATAGCATATCCAGTTCCAAAAGGCTTCACTGCGCCAATCATATCAGAGAGGCGATCTACACGGAAATCTGCGGTAAGTGCGCCGATAACAGTACCGTTGGTCAATGTAATAGGCACAGCGAAGGTGATCACATATCGGTTATTAGGATTCTCTATATCAGCCCTTGATGGATTAGTATTAATCTCCATCGTGTTCATATTGAATGTATATGCAGGAGCCAAACCAGCCTTGTTGCCAGAGACGGCGTTGTACCACGCTCTATTCTGCACACCTTGACGCTCGAAGCTAGCATAGGTTTTGCTCTCTTCGCCACCTACACGATACTGAAATAGCTCCTGCTCTGGTGCGCCATCCATAATTGCACCCTCTTTGAAGTACACCGTACCACCGAAGTAGCCGTTGTCACCTAAAAAGGTTGAGTGCATATCAAGAACCATCTTGCGGTTAACATCAGGGTTATCGTGATAGTTGCTCTCGAGCATCGCAATGTTCCCTGCAAGAGTTGTCAAATTAGTGACATATTCGCCAAAGAAATCTTCCATTTTAGCGCCATACGTCTCCGCCATGCTTCCTGCAAGCGACGCAGCGTTCTCTTTAAGACTATTCTTGACCATAATCTCCGTTAAAAATATAACCATCACGAATATGATGAGTAGTGGTGCCGAAGACACTAAAAATATCTTCTTCTGTAAATTCATATCAAACCCTCCAAATATTACAAGAGACAGCACGAACTAGCACGTTTAAATGCTGATCGACTCCAATGAGCGACTCTCGTCACCTTATATCGTATTTTCAATACCTACCATCATTATTGAGATATGTCAATTTTTAATTCACGTTTATACAATGAGATTAATTCCCCTTCGCTGGCGAAGGGGTGGATTGCAAAGCAAGACGGGGTAGTGGAAAAAAGTCATCATCACTGTTTTGTACACCACTACCCCCCACCTGTGGTGTACCCCTTCGCCAGCGAAGGGGAATTAAGGCACAAACACATTTTTATTATCAACTCATTAACGTATCAAGCTTCTTCCTTCTATACTGGCTTGCGACCACGATAAAGAATAGTATAAACCCTGGCACGCCGAAGATGATCTTTGATGGTCGTTCATTTGGGTGTTCGATCCCGACGATACTATTATCGTTTACGATATCAAGCCCCACTTTTTCAGCTCGTGAATTTATCCCCAAGTCGCTAACGATCAACTTTCCATCCACAACCTCTGGATCTACAAATAGCCCCACCTCTTCAAGCCTCTCTAGCGCACTCTTCCCCTCTGCGTCCGCCTCCACAGGCATTACAAGCACTCTCTTTTTAACCTCTTTACCTGTATCGCTCTCCACCACTAGGCGCATATTTGTGCCTGGTGCCGTACGATCCACCTCTTCAAAGACGTTAGCGGCTGGTAGCACACTATATGCTGGATATAGCAGATCCCTTGGCAGATCTGGGCGGAACAATACTATCATCGCCATCAATAGCAGAGCCGTCTCCCACCATTTATTGTGGGTGAACATAAACCGCTGCGTGGAGGAGGCAAACGCCATACAGGCGAACGCCGATGTGAGGATCACCCACGCCAGATGAAATCCCGAAGTTATCCCGATCAGAAGCAGTTCATTATTATATAGAAACACAAATGGGAATACCGCCGTGCGCATCTCATAGATAAACGCCTGCACGCCAGTTTTCAGAGGATCTCCCCCCGATATTCCAGATGCCGCAAAGGCAGCGAGAGCGACAGGGGGCGTAGCGTCTGCCATAACGCCGAAGTATAGGCAAAATAGGTGTATCGCCACAAGCGGTATCTCCATACCGTGCGCCGCACTTAGATTATAGATTACAGGGGCGAGAAGCGTTGATACTATTATATAGTTCGCCGTCGTCGGTAGCCCCATGCCGAGCACGATCGCAAGCATAGCCGTCATCACAAGCACGATCGGCATCTGACCCATCGAGATCGTCTCCACCACCCCTGCTAGCACCTGCCCGATCCCTGTGAGGCTCACCACTCCAACTATAATCCCAGCACTCGCCGTTGCAAGAGCGATCCCGACCATATTTCTGCCGCCGCCAAGAAGGCTCTTCACTATTCGAAGTGCGCCATTAAAGAACGCAACCTTGATAGGCTCCCTCTTTAAGAATGCAAGTATAGGGCGTTGCGTAAGCAGGATCATACACATCGTCATACAGGCGTAGAATGCGGCAAGCCCTGCCGACATCTCCATCACCATCAGGCACCACACAAGGATCGCTATCGGAATCAGGAAGTATAACCCCGATAAAAGCGTTGGGATAGCCTTGGGAAGCTCTGAAAAGTCGCCATTATACTCTGGATATTTCGTCGACGCTACCAAAAGCCCAATATATATCGATAAAAGCAACAGTATAAATGCAATCCACGCATACGATCCAAAGATAATTGGGATAAACTTAAGGATATAGTGCAACGCTCCAACGATTATGAAGATCGCACTTAATGATAATCCAGTGTTAATCAGCCTCATCTTGATCGGCGAGCTTGTCTTGACCCCCTTCATCCCCAACTTCTGCGCCTCTATATGCACGATATATAGTAGCGAAGCGTATGCGAAGATAGCAGGCAGAAAGGCGTGCTTGATAAGCTGCGAGTACGGCATATTGATATACTCCACCATCAGAAACGCCGCCGCACCCATTACAGGGGGCATGATCTGCCCATTCGAGCCAGCGGCAACCTCGATAGCTCCAGCCTTTTCAGCAGAAAAGCCAACCTTCTTCATCAACATAATCGTGACAGGGCCGCAAGTTAACACGTTTGCGATAGATGAGCCTGATATCAGTCCATGTAGCCCAGAGGCAACCACCGCCGCCTTGGCAGGGCCACCACTGAAACGCCCCAAAAGGGCGAATGATAGCGTCGTCAGATAGTTCCCAGCTCCAGAATGCTCCAACATTGCGCCAAAAAGCACATACAGAAATACAACATCGGTGGAAACTCCTAACGGCACGCCAAATACGCCCTCCTGCGTAAGCCAAAAGTGCGAAGCGGCACGGTTTATCGTCGCACCTTTATGGGCGATCATATCGGGCATGAAGGGGCCAGCAAAGGCGTAGATAAGGAAGATACCTGCCGCAATCGTCATAGGGGTACCCATAACTCTGCGAGTGGCTTCTAGCAATAATATTACGCCGATGAACGATACTATAACGTCCATCTGTGTAGGTAGTCCAGATCTCTGCGCCAGCTGATCGATAAAGATCACTAGATACATCGTGGAGCCAGCGGCGATTAGCGCAAGGATTATATCGTAGAACGGTATCGTGGGCGATTTACTGCCTCGCTTCATCGGGAATGCCGTGAACGCCAAAAGGATTGCAAATGCAAGGTGAATCGCTCTAGTTTCAGTGTTATTGAATACTGCCACTCTGAAGTAGTACGGCAGAGGGCTTGTGATCCATAGCTGAAATAGAGACCAGATTATAGGAATTGCGATGAAGAAATAACGTTTAACACCTCCTTGCGCTCGTGCGCCTGAGCCTGATAAAAGCTCATCCTTGAGGTTACATTTAAAGTTATTTTCTGTCATCGGTTACTCCATATATTTTGATAACACTCCCCCCTTGAGGGGGAGTCGACAACTTGTTGTCGGTGGGGGGTAAAGACCCCTCCCCGAAATATTGCATATTTCGACCCTCCCTCAAGGGGAGGGTGTTTAGGTTATTTCATCAATCCAGCTTCTTTAAAATACTTGATCGCCCCTGGGTGGAACGGTGCAGTATTACCAGTCAACATCTCCTCTTTCGTTAATGTTTCCAGTGCTGGGTGCAGCTTCTTAAACTCGTCGAAGTTCTCAAATACCGCCTTTACAGTCTCATACGCAACCGTATCAGAGAGCTTTGAACTTGCCATAATAGTTGCACGTGGGCCGAATGTGTTTACATTCTTATCGGTGCCTTTATACATGCCAGCTGGGATTGTAGCCTTCGGATAGAATGCGTACTTCTTCAAAAATGTGTCCACCTCTGCCCCCTCAACTGGTACCACGTGAGAGTTACAGGTTGTAGCCGCCTCTTTGATAGAACCGTTCGGGTGACCAACTACATATACATATGCGTCGATCTTGTTATCGCATAGTGCGCCAGCCATCTCGGCAGGTTTCAGATCTGTCGCAAGTGAGAACGTTTTTGGTGTAAACTTATACTCGTTCATCAGAAGGAGCATTGTGCTACGGTTGCCAGAGCCTGGGTCGCCGATATTTACACGCTTGCCAACCAAATCTTTGAATGAGTTAATCTTCGCATCGTCACGAGCAACTAGGGTGAACGCCTCTGCGTACAGAGAGAAGAGCACACGTAGATCTTTATTAGCCTTTGCAAAGCCCTCTTTCCCTTCATAAGCGTAATATTGAGTGTCTGACTGCACGATACCCATAGTCAGGTCGCCTGCGCCGATCGCATTCGCATTGAATACAGATGCGCCTGTAGACTCAACTGTGCAACGAAGCCCATGCTCCTTGCGGTTCTTATTCACAAGGCGGCAGATCGCCCCACCTACAGGGTAGTATACCCCTGTGATCCCACCAGTACCGATCGTGATAAAATCCTCATCCGCAGCGTAAGATGGTGCATTGAATGCGATAGGTAGCATTAGCAAGCCTGTCACGACTATCGCAACTTTCTTAAATATGTTCATAGAGCCTCCTTAAAAAACTTCTGATTGAAAAGTATAAACATACAAAAAAATTCTTGCAAGCACAAAATGAAAATTATATATCTTATTCATATGACAAAACATAACTTTATTTATTTAAACGAGGTGAATTCCACAAATACTTATCTTCTTGATAACGACCTGCCAACTGGCACCGTCCTATCTACTGGCAAGCAGCTGGCAGGAAGGGGGCGATCAGGCAGAGTGTGGGAGTCTCACAAGGGCGATAATCTGATGTTTTCAATGATCTTGCCCACTATACCTATCGACAAACTGTTCCTGTCGCAGATAGTGGCAGGATGCTCCATAGTCGATACGCTACGCCAATATGCCGACGTGCGGCTCAAATGGCCAAACGACGTCGTATGCAACAGTAAAAAACTTGTGGGAATGCTTATCGAAACACGCTTCTCTGGCAATAAGCTACAGAAAGCGGTGCTAGGAGTAGGGATAAACGTTCACTCTATGCCAGAGTCGCTATCAGCAAAGGCTACAGCGCTACACCTAATAACGGACAAGGCGATACCGCCTCTAAAGGAGCTACTCGAGAGCGCAGTGGCGAATATCGATCTAGCGTTCGATAGGTTTCTGAATAACGATGTCGATATTTCGGCGCAGTGGGCGGATTATTCGGCGTGCCTCATGAAAACGATTGCTTTTCATAGGGGGGGAGTGGTAGAAGGGGTAACAGAGATCGGCATACAGCCAGACGGTAGTTTAATTGTCCGCAGAGCTGACGGCGGCACAGACGTTATATCAGAGGGTGAGATAGGCTATGATTTTCGTTTTTGATATAGGAAATACAAACATCGTCTTTGGCGTGATGGAGAAGGGCGAGCTGAAATGGCAGTTTCGCCTGCAATCGGATAATGAAAAGACCACAGATGAATATGCAATCTCCCTCCTATACCTGACAGAACATTACAAGATAAAGCTCTCTGACATTAAGGCGGCAATGGTTTCAAGCGTTGTGCCACAGCTTACATACGTATTCACACGGCTTATCAGAAAGTACCTCCATATAGAACCAACAGTGGTGAACACTACCTGCGATCACGGAATCAAAATAATGCTCGATAACCCCTCCTCGCTAGGCTCTGACCGCCTAATGGGAGCCGTCGCCGCCTATACGATACACCGCAAAAACTGCATAACGGTAGATTTCGGCACTGCAACAACGATCGAGGTGCTGACTAAAGCTGGCGAGTTTATGGGCGGCATTATCTTCCCCGGTGTGAAGCTATCGGCAAATGCACTGCACGCCAAAACCGCCCAACTGCCAGAGGTCGATATCGCAAAACCTCGACAAGTGGTGGGGAAAAATACAGTAGAATGCATTCAGTCTGGTTTATATTACGGCTACGTCGAGATGGTGGATGGGCTTATCGACCGCATAAAGAGGGAGCAGTTCCCCAATGAAGAGGTGATGATAATCTCTACAGGCGGACTAGGCACGCTCTTTGCGGCAGAATCGAGACATGCAATATATTATGAACCAACATTGATACCGAAAGGTCTATATATAATGTATCAGAGGATACATGGGGAATGATGATGGGCATATATTTGATGACCAGATCTTGAAACCACCCCACCCTTCGGGCACCCCTCCAAGGAGGGGAACTCCTGAAAGGTCTATGCCGCCAGTTCCCCTCCTTGGAGGGGTGGCAGCCGACATAGGAGGCTGACGGGGTGGTTGAACTCATATAAATTATGCTTACAAAAATAATCCTTGATAAAAATATCAAATTAAATAAGTATGATTAGATCATATAGATTTTGGAGAGATAGCAGATTATGAGTGTTTTGGGTGATCTATTAAAAAGTAAACGTATGGAGCAGAAGCTTACACTAGAGCAGATCTCCACTCGCACAGCGATACGAAAAGAGTTTCTAGAGATGTTAGAGGCAGGGGAATTTGAAAGAATGCCCTCCTACGTCCATGCACACGGATTTCTATCCCACTACTGCAAAGTAGTAGGGCTTGATTTTGCGAACGAAATAAAGAGCATGTTCGACGAAGAGTGCCACAAAGAGACGTTCGGCAAGACCCCTGAAGAGGTCGAGATTGCAAAGAGCGCAGTGCAAAGCTCATCGTCATCTATAAAGGCATTGCCAGTAGTGATATTTCTAGCGATCCTTGCCCTGATAGTTTTTGTAATTATAGGCGTACTATCAAATAAACCAGCAGAGAAAACCTCTGCAATACAGTATCAGCCGATCGTTACCCCTACTATAGAGGAGAATAATGCAGCTGTCGCCGCCGCTCCTATCGACAATATCTCCCCTACTATACCAGCTGAACCTGTCGATCAGACAGAGGCTGTCGAACCAGCAGAGCCGATCGAGCCGCCAGAGCCAGAGGAGCCTAGAGAACCTACAGTGGCTGCCGCTATAGTTGACGCTGCGATCAAGCCACAAACTCGTCAGGCTACTCTCACATTCACCGACAACTGCTGGGTAAACCTCATGATAGACAACGCCTCGTCAGTGGATTTTATCGCCGAAAGTGGGCAATCAAGGGTGGTCGATTTTTCAAAATATTTCCGTATAAATATCGGCAACGCCTCAGCAATCGCAATCTCCTACGGAGAGAGAAAATACACAGGATTCGGCGGATTTCGCCAACCTGTCAGAAATCTGTTCTTCGTGGTAGATGATTCTGGAAATATGTCGCAAACACGCATTCAACCGAATTAATTAATTAAGACAAAAAAAGTCTTGTTTTGGAGAGAAAGTTGCAGTATACTATAGGTGTCTACTCGGAAGAGTATTTGTTATTATTAGAGCTACTTTTGAAGCTGAATAGCGAGCTTCCGATGGCAGAGGTCAAAACCTGCGCTGGCGCAGAGCTTATAGAGTCGCTCCCTGTCGAAGTGGCAGAGCAGATCTCTCAAGACCCAAACGAGCTAAAGGATTGCGACGTTATAATCCTTCTAGGCAAGCTGCCAGACGAGTTTTTTGAAGATTTCGACGGTACAGTTATAGCCCTACAAGGCTTTGAGCCAAACTTTGAAGATACTATCACGCTGCAAGACCCTATGATGGAGTATCTCTATCGATTGGCAGAGCGCAATAGAGGGCTAGCAATAAATATCGGGCTACCGATGGCTATCTACGGCAAAGCTGGCGTGGATATGCTCATGCAGGAGACTCGCTCGATCTACTCGTTCGAGCAGTACGACGATAGTATCCTGCCGATGAGAATTGCATTTAATATGCACTTCTACAAAAATAACCTCCCTGGGAACGTTTTACAGAGGGATGTTGAGGCACTTCGCAAGTTGGCAACGGTTAATACACGGATTAATCCTATATCTACAGTTTTTGTGGTGGATATATTCGCCCCTACAAAGGTTACATTCCCTACTGGGATAGAGTTTACAGATGTAGAGCAGGATTTTTCTCTGGAAGATATCACGCAGAACCATATTGCAGCACGGATTACAAACGGCAACTTTTATACAATAGCTGGCGATTATCTGCATATACGCACATTCCAGATATTGCAGGCTATTAAAGAGGCACTATCATGATCTATATGGACAACATGGCAGGCACAAAGCCCGACCCACGAGTGGTTGCGGCGGTTACCCCATGGATTACAGAAAAGTACGGCAACCCTAGCGCACACTTCTACCCACTAGGCAGAGAGAGCTACGTGGCTATAGAGGCGGCACGTGCTAGCGTCGCAACAATGCTGAATGCGCCGAAAGCAGAGCAGATAATCTTTACCGCAAATGGTACCGAATCAAACAATGTTGCGATAAAGGGGTATCTGCCTACCGCCACCAAACTTGGCAAGAAACATATAATTATCAGCGAGATAGAACATTTTTCTATCCAAAATATATTTGCGAAACTCTTGAAAGATGGCTGGGAGGTAACGAAGCTGCGAGTGGGCGATTCGGGGATTGTAAACCCTGACGACCTCAAAAAAGCTATTCGCAAAGACACCGCCCTAGTGAGCATTGCACAGGCGAATCCAGAGATCGGCGTTATTCAAGATAGCGTTGAGATCGGAAAGATCTGCAAAGAGGCTGGCGTTATCTATCATGTAGACGCAGTGGCGTCGTGTGGGCGTATACCTGTAGATGTACAGGCTATGAACGCCGATCTGGTGAGCGTTGCTGCGCAAAACTTCTACGGCGTTCGTGGAGCTGCAGCTCTATACGTTTCACCAGAGGTGAAGCTGAAGCCGCTATTCGACGGCGGATATCAGGAGCGTGGCATGCGTAGCGGTAGCGAAAACGTCGCCGCAATCGTCGGAATGGGCGTTGCCGCCGATCTTGTTACTCAAGAGATGGCTGATTACGCTCCGAAGATGGCAGAGTTAGGTCGTCATTTCGCTGACGGCATAGGCAATATGTTTGATTTTCTTCACTTTACAGGCAGTATGACGAAAAGACTCCCTGGGCATGTAAGCTTCTGGATAGAGTTCGTCGAGGGGGAGTCACTCCTGATGTGGTATGCGCTGAATAATATATATGCGGCAAGCGGCTCCGCCTGTTCATCCAATATATTGGCGCACGACGAGGAGGATCTGGTTGCCTCACATGTACTGACGGCGGTTGGCGTACCTACCGATATCTGCGCTGGCTCGATGATGTTCTCGATGTCGAAGTATACTACAAAAGAGGATGTCGATAAGGTTTTGGAAGTTACGCCTGGCATCGTAAATAAATTGACGGCGATGTCGCCACATTATAATAGGTAAGGAGAATATTATTATGGGAATGAGTCCTTATAGTGATAAAGTAATGGATCACTTCATGAATCCACGCAACATGGGCGACTTAGCCGACGCAAACGCCGTCGGAGAGGTGGGGAACCCTGCCTGTGGCGACGTAATGAAGCTATTTATGAAGATCGGCGATAATGAAACGATAGAGGATGTAAAGTTTAAGACGTTCGGCTGTGGTGCGGCGATAGCCTCTAGCTCAATGGCGACAGAGCTTTTGAAGGGAAAGAAGATCGACGAGGCGATTGCGCTAACTAATCAGGCGATCGTAAATGCGCTCGACGGCCTGCCAGAATCAAAGATTCACTGCTCTGTTATGGCAGAGGAGGCTGTGGAGGCTGCTCTTGTGGACTACTACAATAAAGCAGGGAAAGATGTCGCAGAGATTGAAAAGATGAAGGCGGCAGTAAAGGCTACAAAGGAATAATTTAATTTATAGGGGTTTCGATATGAGTTTACAAGAACAGGTTCAGTCAGTGTTAGAACAGATCCGTCCGATGTTGCAGGCAGATGGTGGCGATGTGCAGTTTCTAGGCGTTAGCGACGATGGCGTAGTGAAGGTATCTCTACAGGGTGCTTGCGGAAGCTGCCAATTTAGCACAATGACATTGAAACACGGCATAGAGGCAAGGCTTAAAGAGCTTGTACCTGGAGTGAAAGAGGTTATCAATCTCTAGTCTGTAAAAGATGTAAATAATGTTAAATTTATTTGACATTTTGCAATACAGGCAATACTATCTATGTAGTATAAAATTTGGAGGAGTCACCATGAAAAAATTAATAGTTATGTTCTTTATGTTCTCATTCCTGTTCGCACTTGTGGCAGTAGCACAGGAGAATAAAGGGCCAGAGACGATCAACCTGAAAGAGTCTTGGAAGGTTGAGGGGAAGAAAGAGGCGGTTGTATTTAACCACGCTCTTCACCAAGATCCGAAGAACAACAACACCTGCACAAGCTGCCACGCAACCGAAGAGGGGGGCAAATTTGTTCCTGCTGGCGAGATCAAGGGTGCTAACGACAAAAACCCTGCTCACGCAAACTGCTGGCCTTGCCACCTTGAGAGAAAAACCTCTGTGGGCAAAACTTGTACCAAATGCCACGTAAAAGCGAAGTAGTTTCTAAAGATATCACAGTAAAGCAGGCTAATCGGCCTGCTTTTTTTTGCAAATACTGGGAAGGATTAATAGATGAGCAGATACCTAAAGACCTTAATAAATAGCCCCTACATGCGTTCGATAGACAATAGATTACGAACATCATCTATTTATCAGACTGTTAGACCGATTCTAAAGAAATTATACAAACGTTCTGAACCTCAGGAATCTCCACATGAACACCCATCTGAATCCCCGAACTGCCTATTTCTTGAGGTAACCAGTGCGTGCAATTTTCATTGCAACTTCTGCCCATCAGATGAACTACAGCGAACTAAGTGTAAGCTTGACTACAAGAGTGGTGAAAAGTTTTTACGCAAAGCGAAAGAGCTATATGGGTCGCTACCTGTAAACTTTAATGTTTTAGGGGAACCCTTTGCCAATAATGAGATCTTTAAATATCTTGATCTGTGCAAAGAGCTAGATATGCACAGCATTATAATTACAAACTTTGCATTAATCACCGAAGAGATGGGGAAAAAGCTATTCTCTAACTATAATAATTTTACGCTGGTTCTAAGCCTGCAATCGACAGATGATGAAACCTTTGAATTGCGTGGCATTAAAAATTACACATTCTCAGATTATTTGAATAAGATGAAACAGATTATACGTTGGAAATATGAGTGTAAATGTAGCGGTATTATAGAGGTGCATGTGGCAACCGCTCTGTACATGCTTAGCTGCGATAACACGATCACATATGATTATGATAACCTCGACCCTCTAGGTGTTTTAGGAGGAAACGATCTATATGAGCCTATACTTGATTACTTGGAGTCAATAAAGGATGAGATCCGCTCTAGCTTCCCAGATACCTATAAAATGTTAGACAAGAAAAGTGTACTGGAAAATGCTGACGATCTGCGAAGAGGGCAAAAGGTGCTGAATAGGTACCAGATCCCTAAAGATGCGCAGACACTATCCGAGGATAGATATTGGGGATTTATGGCGATGCCTCAAGTTTATTTTAGGTATAAAATATTCGGTGCATTTAATAGAGAGCTCAACTTTGTAAAGAAGTTATTTCGTGTAAATGACTCGGACGCTCACGTATTTGTTGACAATGCTACAGGTAGCAAAGGATGTGGTATTGCGAACAATATTGGAGTACTCTCTAATGGCCAGCTAGTGCTCTGCTGTTTGGATTACGAAGGGGAGATGAAACTTGGCAATATAAACGATATAGATATAAGCAGTGCGGATTTTAAAGAGATTATGCATAGCTTTGCCGATAATGTTTTGGCGCACGAGATGTGCAGAAGATGCAAAGGGAATATTTACATTACAGACAGATCTGCGCTGAATGAGAGTAGCCAAACGGTAATACACTATAGTCACGACTGGCATCCACTAGAAGATAACATTGTGGGCAGACCGAGCAGATGGTCAAAATCACTCTCCACTGCCTATGTGTACACACGATTAAATGGCCGCAGCCTCTCTATCGATCTGCAAACCAAAAGCAAGAATTTTCCATTGAGAGTAAATATATATCTGCATGACGAGATAAGCGATAGCTTTAACGAAGTAAAAACATTTACTCACTACTGTCGTTCAAAATTTGAAACCGTTACAGTTGATTATGAATTTGCTATAGGCAACTTCTATAAAATAGAGCTTATCTGCCCTAAAGAGCATGATAACAATATTGGTGTTTGCGTATATGAGATGAAGGTGAACTCGTAAGTCAGAAAAGGGGGAACCTTACGGTTCCCCTCTAAAAAGTTACTGCCAATAAAATACAGGATAACCAGTAGATGAGCCCATACTCCATGGGTTATCGTCGTTGTTTCCAAATAGCCAGTCGATCTGATTTTCATAAAATGCTTGAGTTTTCAGCATTACACCATCAACGCCCAATCCGTCACTGCCATTGATCGTCGCATCGGGTGGGTCAAGCACCACCGTATCGGGATGGCTATCAGCCGCAAGGGACATAAGTGCATAGTTGTTCGTACCGCCTCCACTGCCTGTAATACGATGGCTATAATGAGTGCTGCTGATTGAGCGATTTATTGCAACAGATTTACGTGCATTGCTTGCGTTGTAGCTCCTGTTCCCAACGATACCGCCAGCGTAGACCTTAGACTGACCATATGCAGAAACCGCTCCAGTAGCATATGCATTCTCCACTTTAGAATTTACACCTAACCATCCAGCAATCCCCCCTGCGCTCACATCTTCTACGCCGAACGCAGACACATCAGCGGTGGAGTATGCGTTCATAACACCTCCAGGATCGCCCAAGCCTGTCCAAGAGCCACGATTATTATACGATGCGCTGCCAACAATACCTCCAGCCGTAGCGAATGAGCTACTCTCTGCGGAGACTCTCCCTGCAGAGTATGAGTTTATTATATTTGTAAGGCTTGTATAACCTGCGATACCACCAGCATAAACAGATTCACCATTAACGTTGATTATCGCTGTGGAGTACGAATTACGTACATATCCACCATACGACTCGCCAACAATACCGCCAACCTGTGCATCTGATGGCGAGGATACACGAATAGTCTCTGTAAAATATGAGTCATTTACCCCAAGACCGTTGCTTGTACTCCCAACAAGCCCCCCTGCCCACACATCGGTATCGTTGCCGTCATCTGGATCATCAACACCGACGGCAGTTATAGCAACCGACGAGTATGTGTTTTTTATGAGAGCAGTGTTGGTATTACCATTTCCAGCAATGCCTCCTACAATCACAGAACCCTCCCCCCGTACATCGATCTGTCCAACAGAGTATGAATTATCTGTGGAGATAACGCCACTTCCTATAAGACCACCTACAAAGACACCATCTTGCCCATCAGCGGTGATAGTTACCCTTGAATATGAGCCATCTACAATCATGGTAGAGGTATTTCCAACAAGACCGCCTACCGAAAGATAATATGTGCCCCCTGCATTGATGGTTACATCTGAATATGAGTTATATACGATAGTGCGATTGCCTGTGTTGCCTGTTCTACCAGCAATACCACCTACATTTAAGCGAAGATCATTGCTTACCCCAACTACATTGTCTAAAGCTTTGATACTCCCTGTCACATAGCTATCATATACATTGCCTGCAATATATCCTGCGATACCGCCCACATCGCCTTCAAACAGTACATCTATATTTATATTCTCCAGAGCGACATCCTTTACTCTCGCTGTGTAGTAAATATAGCCAAACAAACCTACTCTGGTACCAGTAACCTCTCCCGTTATCGTCATATTCCGTATAACGTTGCAGTTGCCGTAAAATTTACCTCGTAGCGCTGGTATCGCTACCCAATTCCTGCCTGCTAGGTCGATATCGTTCATCAAGATATAGTTCCCGTAGGCCTTTATAGCCGCTAGGTCATCCGCCGTCTTAACGACTATCCAGCCATCTGCTATCGCTTGCTCCTCACTCATACAGCTTGCAGGAAATCCATCATCGATATTCCAGCTTGCGACAAGGGTGATATCGCCCCTAACCGCCAAATTAAAGTTGTACGGCTGTCCATTTAATAGCCAACCGATGAAAGTATAGCCTGTTTTGCTTGGATCGCTAGGTTTTGCCACCCTTCCGCCTGCCATTACCTTCTGCGAAGTGATAGAATTGCCATTATCTCGATCAAATGTAACGGTATACTCGACAACCTCCCCGATCGGCATCCACTGCGCAACAAGCTCTATAAGCACAAGCTCATTCCAAACGGTATCAAAATCGTAGATCTCGCCTGCAAGCGGCTGCTCCAGCGAATATGCCCACACCCAGTCTAAAAAGATATATCCAGCTCGAGCAGGATCTGCTGGGCGTGCAACCTTTTCTCCTAGAGGCACAGAGACCTGTTTAACGTTCATCGTGCCATTATCATCTTCATACATGAAGCGGAAATAGTTCAGAGGTCTGTCGTCGATGATCTCAGGCACCTTCCACACCGCCTTTAGTGTCATATACCTATCATCTGTGCCTAAACTATCATTAAAGTTGTAATATGATGACGTAATACTCGAACCTGTATCTCGCCACCAGCCAACAAACTCATAGCCCTCTTTAATAGGATCGGCAGGTTTTATCACCTTATCCCCCACCTCAACGATCTGATCTGGCACCGATGTGCCGCCATCTGAATCAAATTTTACTACATATTGAGCGGTGATATCATTGCTTAATAGCTGCTCTAACGCCTTTAAATCTTCGCCAACAAGCGCATCAAAATTTGATTTATACCACGCCACATAAAGCGATACCTGTGCATTCGCAAAGTTTTCAAGGATTGCATTTGTATGCTCGAAACTATCAGGGGAGTTGCCACCACCTAATGCACTATACTTCGAATCTGCATTAACAATTCTTATATATTTGCCCGTTTCGCCGAGCAGGGCGAGATCGGTAAAGGTCATCCCTCGCAACGTCCCTAACACCACAGGATTAACTAGGTCAGGTGAATATCGACCATATCCCTCTTGATAAAAATACTCCTGCATCGCCTCTAATGAGAGATGAACATTTTTATTTTGCAGGTATCTGTTATTAACCAGTATGAGTTCGTCTACTGTCTTGATAAATCCCTTCTTTACTTCGTCAAGACTCACCGTCAAAGCACCCTTTATAATCCCCTTCACTGCATCTTCGCTAAGCAAATCAGGATCTAGTTTTTGAGCGTAAACGGTTTCATATAAACTTTGCGCAATAGCCTCTTTAACCTCCTCTGGATACTTATCACCAAGACGCTTATCAAGCTGTTCTGCTATATCATTACTTGTAAGATCAAGTTTATCAACACCTTTATCCACCGCCGTCTCATAAGCGTACAAAATTGGCGCTACCCCACCTGCTGTCGCTGCAACAGCAAGCTGGATATACCCAGACATATCATCAACAAGCTCAAAGAGATTATTAATCCTCGCCATCTGTATCTCTGACTCAAGATCACGACGAAAGCCAGCAGTTGTCATGATTTGAGAGAATTTTTCGCTACCCCTAAGAACCAATCGCTCCTGCTCGCTATAAGACGATAGCGTTGCCTCTTGTAAAAACTTCCCCACAACTCTCATAACTGGGGAGTTGGCAGCCTCGGACACAAAGATCCCCGACTTATTCACATCGATAATCTGAATTACATCGCCATCTATTTTAGTAAATGTATCGCCAGACTTTGTGAACCCCATACCGATAAGCATCTGCACGTAATCGTCATATTCGGAGTTTAAAAAAAACTCGCCGTTGCCATCTTTATCACTTCTATACTCTGTATAGGTCAAATTTCCCCTAAATTCAGGGAATTTTTGCCGAAGATCATTAAAATCATCTTTCGATCCCTCTGCAATGAATGTGAGACAATACGTTACGCCAACATCCTCTATAATCGCCCGATATGTTACGCCATCAACAACCTTGACGTAAGTTTGAACCTTGCCAGTAGCCATAGTCGAGGTAGCAGACTCAAATCCCTGCGCAACAAGAGCTTGCACAAAGGCATCTGCATCGCTCTCATCGGCAACGTACCCCTCCTCTATAACATGGCTTCTTGCCAATACCTCTCTATCGATCTCTGGCAATGATGGCGCAATAACTGCGCCTCCCCCACCGCCAGAACCGTTACCAGAGCCAGAACTTCCCCCACCACAACCAGCAAACGCAAATATAGCAATAATAAGCAAGATATGAATACTTTTCATTACGACACACCCCTAACCGTTAATAACGCACGATATCAATTTTATAAGAGGATTGCAATAGTATGATTAGGCGACGACATCTTTGACTTCCGTAAAATAGAAAAGGGAACCTTGCGGTTCCCCTATCGGCGACTGGATTTACTCCGCAGACTTGAGGCTCTCGCCTCAATGCTCGTGAAACTTGCTCGATTTACTACGCTTTCGCTATAAATCGGCAAGTTTTGAACCGCTTCGCTGGTTCTATATCCAGTGTTCGCCCCAAATAAAAAAGGGAACCTTGCGGTTCCCTTTTTTCTTCATTATCGGGGCGACTGGATTTGAACCAGCGACCCCCTGTTCCCAAGACAGGTACGCTACCAACTGCGCTACGCCCCGAAGAGAACGTAACTTATATTAATCGCAGAGATATGTCAATATAAAAAATGCATTTATTTATATTATATACCTATGGACTTTTTTCCCCCCTTATAATATTATGACGCAGAGGGGATATATGGCTCTTACCATTCTGATTATAGATGATGATGACGAAATTTGCGAACTCGTTCGACTCTTCCTTGAGCTAGAAGGATACAGCGTTATTGCTGCCAACAGTGGTGTTGAGGGGCTTGATCTCTTTCGCTCTAAATCGCCCGATCTGGTGATCCTTGATATTGGGCTTCCCGATGTGAATGGTCAGCAGCTATGCCGAATCATTAGGGCAGAGAGCCGTGTGCCGATAATTATGCTCTCCGCAAAGGATAGCGTATCCGACAAGGTGCTATGCCTCGACTACGGCGCAGACGACTATATCACGAAACCGTTTGAGAATATCGAGCTTCTCGCTCGCATAAACGCCCTCAAGAGACGCTCCGAACAGAAGGCGCAACCTATCGCTATAAACGGCAAGAATAACGCCTTCCATCACCTAACCATAGATGACACCAATCGACAGGTATTCTATAATGGAGAGCAGGTATTGCTTACGCCGAAAGAGTATGAGCTACTGATCTATTTTAGCAAAAATTCTGGGCAGAGCCTCCAAAGAGATCAGATCATAAGCGATCTCTGGGGGAATGACGCCCTATATAAATGGTCTCGCAGCCTCGATGTGCATGTGCAGAACCTTAGGCAGAAGATCGAAATTAATCCCAAAAATCCTGAAATAATCAAAACCGTTTCGGGGGTGGGCTACAAGATCAAATGAAGCTTACTATAAAGGTCACAGGACTACTATCCGCCGCTATTATTCTATTCATGATCCCAGCAGGGATACTTATCTGGCACAATCAACAGGATACGATCACTCAACAGGCTAGAGCTAGGGCGTTGACGCTATTTCAGATGGTAGTGGTGACTCGTCAGTGGGTGGCGGAGAATCGAGACCGTATCGAGCCTGTGCCAGCAGTTGCCACTAAAGAGCTATCGAAATATGCCAACTATATGGCCGATTTCAAATTCAATATCACAAGCGACAAGCTGATGAATCCCAATAACGCCCCCTCCGAATTTGAAGAGCGAGCGATCGAAGTATTAAAAACAGGTGCCACAGAGTACTCGGAGCGAGGGCGAGAGATTGCTACAGGGGAGAGCGTATACCGATATGCGGCACCACTTATGGCAAATGAATCGTGCCTCACCTGCCACTCCGCACAAGGGTATAAGGTGGGCGATTTCAGAGGTGTTATCTCCGTTACGATACCGCTTACCGACCTCGAGGCAACGATTCAGAAGAATAATATAACCTTTATAGTAGTCTTCCTCTTAGGGTTTATAATTGTTGTAACGATCATATCGCTCCTACTATATCGCCTCGTACTCTCCCCTATCGACAGGCTCACAGAGGCAGCTGGACGGATTCGCAAGGGCGACTACAGCATGCGCACCAATATTAACACCGATGACGAGATACATGAACTATCCGAAGCCTTTGATATGATGAGCAAAGAGATCGCCGAGAATGAAGACACGTTAAAGGCAAAGCTTGCAGAGGCTGTCCAAAAATATGTGCTCCTGGTCGACGAGCTGAGAGAGAAGAATGAGCAGCTCGGCACAATAAATCAGCTTAAGACCGATCTGCTAGACTCTATTGCGCACGAGATCCGTACACCGCTTACCAAGATCATGTCGTATAGCGAGCTACTGAACGATCCACGCCTCCAGAACGACGCAGGGGGGCGAGCAAAATTTGCTGAGTCGCTCAAGCGCAACATATCATCGCTAAGTAGTATGTTTAACGATATTATCACGATGAGTCGCCTCGAGCATGGACAGCACCCATATCATAGAATACCGATCGGCATACGTGCGATGGTATCAGATATTATCGATATATACGACGTGGATATAAAGAAGAAGGAGCTTGATATTGAGATCAATATCGACGAGAAGTTTACTATCGTAGCCGATGGCGAGTCGTTTTACTACGTTATCTCTAATATTATATCAAACTCTATAAAGTACGCCCATATTGGCGGCAGTGTGATCATCTCCGCCGATCTTTCGGGCGATGGCGGTGCGCTACTGACCTTCTACGACGAAGGGGTCGGCATACCGACGGAGGATCTCGACGAGATCTTCTCTCGATTCTATAGAGGACGAAACGTTAAGAAGGAGTACGCTGGCACAGGGTTGGGGCTTTCGATTATCGCACGAGTGGTAAAGGAGCATAACGGCACGATATATATAGAGTCGGAGCTGAATCAGTTTACAAAGGTGACGATAACGCTGCCGGATGAATGATATTACATGATAGAGACCACCCCGTCACCTACGGTGCCACCCCTCCAAGGAGGGGAACTTTAGGAGAAGACGCATTGCTGCCGGTTCCCCTCCTTGGAGGGGTGGCACCGCAGGTGACGGGGTGGTCTATTCAGGCGTTGCTATCGACGCTAAATAATTAATCATCTCACTATGGCTATTTCTGCGAGCGTACGCCATTGCGGAAAGATTCCCACGATCTCTAACAGCGATATCCGCCCCTGCCGCCACCAACATCTTTGCCGCCTCGACATTGCCATACTCTGCGGCATATATTAGCGGCATCTTGCCGCTGTTATCTCTGCTATTCACAGCAGCACCAGCCTCTATAAGGAGGGCAACGCTAGCGGTATCGCCATTTCTAGCCGCCATCATTAGTGGGGTAACGTTATCTATAGTGTTATCGTTCACCACACCGCCCCACTGAATAACGCTATCCAGCACCTTATTATGTCCATTATTAGCGGCAATGGCGAGGGCTGTGCGCCCCTTTACATCTTTTAGCGACAGATTGGCACCATGTTTCAGCAGATAGTCGGTAGACTCTGCGGCAGCTGTCTCTGCGCCGTACATTAGGGCGGTATATCCGCCAATATCCTGTATATTTATATCGGCACCAGCAGAGATAAGAGCCTTTACAGCATCGATATTATCGCCACGAGAGGCATACATCAGCGCTGTCATCCCCGTTCCATCCACCAGATCGGGCGTCCTGCCAGCAAGTAACATACTATAATTCGCAGGTTTACCAGCACGCACAGCCACAAAGAGAGGGTCGGTAGATGGATTTACACCACTATGATGAGTAACGTTATCAAGAAGCCCCTCAAACGGCTTTACCTCTGGCGGTTTCACGAATAAAGCCCTGATCTTATCAGCAAATTCAGAGTTATATATCCGCTCATACGCTCCAGTGGTCGCAATTATCACTGCGGCAGTTAAGATTATAAATAATATGACAAACTTTGAGTTAAACACACGACCCCTCCCCGAAGCTAAAGCTTCGACCCTCCCTCAAGGGGAGGGTGTTCCAGACACTCCCCCCTTGAGGGGGAGTCGCCAGCAAGCTGGCGGTGGGGGGTTACAGTAAGTACCCCTTCCATCTCAAGTAGCTTTACCTTTATATCAAGCCCTATAGAAAATCCACCGATCGAGTTTGCCGCTAACACCCTATGGCAAGGGATGAGTAGCAGAAACTTATTCTTGCGCATTGCGGTACCCACGGCTCGTGCGGCTCTAGGGCTTCCAGCCAGCTCGGCAAGCTCGGCATACGTTACAGCTCTACCGATCGGTATATAAAATAGCGTCTGATACACTCTTCTGTAGAATGGGCTAAAATCATCTAAATCTAATAGCTCTACTGCGAAATGCGGTGCCGTGGGAAACTGTTCTAGATAGCGATATACCTCTGGCATAGCCTCTTTAAAGTTCCCCTGTATTGCGACAGTATCGAGATGAGAGCTACTTAAGCCCACCTCTTTTATGCGCCCATCATCACCCCAATAGATATAGATGGTGCCAAGCTCTCTGTGGCTGATTATATCAGTGTAGATCATGATCCCAATCTTTTACAACAGGTTCAAAGCCCTTTTGGGTAAGCATTGCGGCAAACTCCTCTACAGAGCGGCTGTCCTCCACCTGAAATTGGGCGGTGCTAATATCTCTGTCGGTATATCCGCCAGGCTCTGTCACAGAGGCAGCACTCATCTGCGTCACCCCTAGCCCTGCCAGATTATCTCGCAAGCTCGCCCTCTCCCTGGTGGATACGACTATCCCCACATCGGGCATAGCGATTCTTGCGGCGGTGATAAACTGCACAAAGGTGCGATCTGTCACCTCGACAGGCGTCACCACACACCCCTCTGCGTAGCGCATACGTGGGAACGAGATCGTTACCTGACTGCGCCAATACGTTTTCATCAGATATCGGGCGTGATACGCTGCCATATATGCATCTGCATATGGATTATCTAATCCTAAAAGCGCACCCACCCCTAATGTGCGCACACCTGCAAGCGCACCTCTATCGGGGGTATCGAGCCGCCACGGCATATCCCTCTTGCGCCCTGCAGGGTGTAGCTCTGCGTAGCGAGTGGCGTTGTACGTCTCCTGATAGACGGTCAATCCATCCACCCCTGCTTCTACTAATTCTCTGTAACTATCAACGTCTGTGGGGTAGATCTCTATCGCAATATACGCCATCCGTTTGGCGGCGATATGGATAGCCTCTTTAAGGTACGAGATCGGCACCTTCGCAGGGGCTTCGCCACACACAAGGAGGAGGTGCTGAATCCCCATATTATAGATCGCCTCGACCTCCCTCTCGATCTCATCGGTGGAGAGGGTACGGCGTGTTATATCTCGATTTTTGCCAGAAAATCCACAGTATAGGCAGGAGTTGCCACACTCGTTTGATAGGTATAGGGGGGCGTATAGCTGGATAGTGTTGCCAAACCGCTCTTTGGTGGTAGCAGCGGCACGCACAGCCATCTCCTCTAGAAACTCCGCCGCCGCTGGCGAAAAGAGGGGGAGCATATCGTCGATACGGCTGCTATTGAGGGTTCTACGCACCTCATCACGAGTAACGCCCTCGAGCCGTTTAGCAATATTATTGAAATCGATCTGTTGCCACTGATTGAAGAACATATCACCTCTTATTTTGCTTGATATCTCTCCGCCAATCTTAACAGATCCCATCTGGAATGTATATCAAGTTTTGAGTAAAGTGATTTTCTATAACTTTTTATCGTGCTTTCAGCTAACTTCATAATATTAGCCATCTCTGCAGTACTATACCCCTGCACGATAAGCTCTGCAAGGCGCATCTCCTGCCCTGTAATCTTATCGAGAGCGTACGTCATAAAATTATCGGGCTTTAGTGTTAGTTTTGTCTCTGCCTCCTCTTCATGCGTAGCCACTAGCTTATCAGGCATAGCGTAGACGAGATATGGCAGCAGTGCAAAGTACGCCGTAGCAAGTATTGCAGCGATAAAGAGATACGTCGCATATATAAGATGAACATTATCTGCAAAAAGTTCAGCGATTAGATAGTTTGCCACCAACGAAAGCAGGGCAATGGTGACGATAATTGGCGCAATAAACCGTGAGGGGTATCGCTCCATTAAGAATACCCCTCCGAAGTATGCCCCGATCCCTGTACTTGGGATACTTGCACCTATCAGTATGCACGCAGGTATAGATAGCACAGGGATATATATAGACATTATAAGCACGGCAAAGCCGAGCGTCCCCATAGATACCACCACCGCCCCTGTGCGAAATGGGTTAATACCGCCATGTCGCCATAGCGCATATAGCACTACGCTTGTAAGCATTATCGAGATAAATAGCACAGCTAGTATCTCTAAATGCACCGCAACCGATACCCCAAATAGAGTAAGTACGCACCCAAGCCCTACGATAAGATAGATCCCTGCAAAGATCATGTGTGGCGGTACAAGACGATCTTTTTTGCGTGCGTACGTTGGCCAGATATTTGCCGGAATGCTCCAGTGAAAGTATAGCCAGCAGAGAATTATAGATATGGCGAATACCCTAAAAAGTGGAAGCGACATAGTGGCTATATTTAGGTCTAAAAACAGGCTTATGCCGAGGCTAAGAAGATATACAAGACATATAGATCTGATAGCCGCCTCTTTGCTGAATAGGTTAATAAGAATACACGCCTGCAACGCTATTATAAAGTTAGATGAGCAGATAAGTAGGCAGTAGGCAACAACGATTACCCCCTCGTTCAGCGGCAGAAACATTATAACTGTAGTCAGTAGCGCAACTATAATAGCAATACGTGCCACCCACAGGACAGAGCGTGGCAATAAGATCATAAATGCGATCGCAAAGGTATACGCCAGCAGAAGATAGAGCAGCATATAGTTATCAGCCACCCGAAGGAAGGTATTCCCTGTGGGAAGCATAAAGAAGTATGTTATGCTGGTGGTGGGCGACTGCAATGCAAAACAAATTCGCAGTAGCCAGCTAGGATCTAGTTGTAGCAACCTATTTTCGGAAATAATGTTGTTCTTCATATAGTTATCGTAATCATAAATAACAACTTTTGGACACCCCCCTAAGGGGGGGAATTCACTTTTACCCCCTTAAGGGGGTATCGTTTTTTTACTATATATGAAAGATACCCACACATAAAATTTATGTAGGGAGGTTTCTATGATGCTTAGGAAGTTATTGGTATTAATGATTTCAGCTATATGCATGCTACTCGTAGCCTGCGACGGCGGCAGTTCAGATGGAGATAGTAATGATGATGGGGGTACACCGCCACTCACTACTATTCATACCGTAACATTTAATGTTGATGGCGAGATCTATAGCACCATTAACGTTGTGAAGGGTAAATCTTTGGGCGAAGAGATGCCCAATGATCCGCAGAAGGATACATACTTATTCGTTGGCTGGAACACCGACCAGCATGCGGCGGATAGCAATTTCACATCTAACACCACTGTGAATGATAATATAACGGTATACGCAATCTGGCAGACGATAAATATCCCACTGCCGACATACGATGTGCAGTTTGAGGTAAACGGCGGTTCCCTTGTGCCAGACCAAAACGATACTCGCTTGATAGAGACAGAGCCTGTCACCACACGAGAGGGCTACACCTTTGAGGGGTGGTTTGAATCTATCAGCTTTGAAGGCAACAGGCTGACATTCCCATATGAAGTTACAAAAGATATCATGCTATATGCAAATTGGGAGATGGAACCTGCGACAGGGTATACTGTAATATTTCTTACAGATGGCACGCCTGTAGAGACGATGTATGGCGTTACTATTATTGAAGAATTGCCTATAACTACAAGGGAGGGGTACACATTTGCATACTGGTTTGATAACGAGATTCGTCAGCAGGCCACCTTCCCATATACTGTGACAAAAAACACCACATTGAACTCATTCTGGACGATGACCCCTCGCACAGTCATATTCAATACAGATGGTGGCACACCTGTGGAAACGATGGAAAATGTCGCCAATATCGAAACAGAGCCTGTCACCACAAAAGCTGGCTACACCTTCGAGGGGTGGTTTGACAATGAAGAGCGTACAGGCGATAGACTGATATTCCCATACAAAAAACCAGGCGATATCACGCTATATGCAAAGTGGGAGATAGAGCCATCTACAGGGTATACCGTGACATTTTATCCTAACTACGGCGATGAAGAGCCTGTAGTTCTCACAAACGTTTCATATATCGAAACACCGCCTATATTTGAACGAGAGAACTATAAAATTAGCTACTGGAGTGATGGTATAGATCTGAAGTATTACACCTTTCCCCTTACCGTCACAAAAGAACTGCACATATACGCTCGTTGGGAGGAGATTCCCATTACCCCTACAGGGTACGACGTTACCTTTTATATAGATGAAGCGACGGTGCTTG
Source organism: Deferribacteraceae bacterium (assembly GCA_031285415.1). Lineage (GTDB taxonomy): Bacteria > Chrysiogenota > Deferribacteres > Deferribacterales > JAISNW01 > JAITWF01. The sequence goes on along the minus strand of JAITWF010000140.1, from coordinate 5,460 downwards.
AAATTGTAACTAATGTCACGCAGATCGAAACGCCACCTGTAGTTGCAATAGATAACTTTAAGTTTCTTGGCTGGTATGATCTCGACGCTAAAAAGTACGTCACCTTCCCACTTCCAGTCGGACGTGACATGCGCCTATGTGCGCAGTGGGAGTGGGAGATAATCCCTGAAAACATAGAGTAATACTTTCCCATTCACCTCGCCCTCCCCTCTTGCCGCAGAGGGGGGAGGGCGAACTCATTTAACAAATCCACACTTATAAAATACTTGTTATATGCTTATATTTGAATTATAATTATCTATGAATAAGATCTGCTATCAGCCGAAAGCTGCTAAGCAATTACTTAAGATACCTGAACGTAAGAGTATAAGAGATAAAATAGCACTGCTTGCAGAAATGCCTGATTGTGAGGGTGTTAAGAAGCTCACAAATCATAAGTATCAGTACAGGCTAAGGGTTGGCAGATATAGAGTGTTCTTTAACTTTGATGGACATATCCAGATCGTATCGATAGAGGAGGTAAAAATACGCAATGAAAGCACATACTGAAATACAGATTATTAAAGGTTCTAGCGGAAAGCCTGCGTTTGTAGTTATTCCGTACAATGAGTACGAAAGCATGATAAATAGACAACCCCTAAATATCGCAAATGCAATCCCTAGCGAGGTAATAGACTTAGTGATTGATAATGACTACTCTCCTGCTCGCGCATGGAGGGAGTATCTAGATCTGACACAAGAGGATGTTGCAAAGCGTTTGGGGATCTCTCAGGCGGCATACTCTCAGCATGAGAGAGCAGACCGACTGAAAAAGAGTATACGCCAAAAGATTGCAACTGCATTAGGTATTACTTTGGAGCAACTGAGCATTTAATCCAAAAATCCTGTCAGTGGGCTAGAGGCGTTTGCAACAGATCTCTTGCCAGCAAATCCAGCCTCTACAGCCAGCACTGCCCCCTCTACCGCTAGTTTAAAGGCTTTCGCCATCTTAACTGGGTCGTTTGACGCTGCTATTGCCGTATTTACTAACACTGCACTAGCGCCCATCTCGATAGCCTCTGCGGCGTGGCTCGGCGTGCCTATTCCAGCGTCCACCACCACAGGCACAGTCGCCTGCTCTATTATAATCTCGATCTGATCCCTTGTACGTACGCCTCTATTGGTGCCAATCGGCGAGCCTAACGGCATAACAGCCGCACAGCCTACCTCCTGCAAGCGCATTGCAAGCACTGGATCGGCATTTATATACGGTAGCACCGTGAATCCATCCTTCACAAGAATCTCCGCCGCCTTCAGCGTCTCTACGCCGTCTGGCAGTAGAAATCTAGGCTCTGGCGTGATCTCAAGCTTCACCCACGGCTCGCACCCTGCCGCACGTGCCATTCTGGCAAGTCTGACCGCCTGTTCGGCGTCCTTCGCCCCCGAAGTGTTCGGCAGAAGCAGGTATCTATCTCTATCTATATAGGCCAATATATCATCTGTAGGGTTATTAAAATCCACTCGGCGCAGTGCCACTGTGACCATCTGCGTGCCACTTGCCTCCAGAGCCGACCTCATCACCGCATGCGAAGAGTACTTCCCTGTACCGATAAATAGCCTTGATGAGAATGTGCGCCCACCTATTATAAGTGACATTCTATAACCCCAATACGTCGTTCATGCCATATAGTCCGTTCGGCTGATGAGCGATCCATTTGGCACAGCGTAGCGCACCTTTAGCGAAGATTGTGCGGTTTGACGCCCGATGAGTCATCTCGATCCGCTCCCCAACGCCGCAGAAGAATACCGTATGATCACCAGCGATATCCCCTCCACGTAGCACCTGAAAGCCGATCGCCCCCTCTGGACGTGCGCCAGTATGCCCTTCACGAGAGTATACGGCGTTATCTTGTAGCGACACCCCTCTGCCGTGAGCGGCTGCCTCTGCCATTGTGAGTGCGGTGCCAGAGGGTGCGTCTACCTTATGTTTATGGTGCGCCTCAAAGATCTCTATATCAAAATCCTCGCCCAACGCCCTCGAAGCCATCTCGATCGCCTTTAGAAGCACGTTCACCCCTACACTCATATTCGATGATACAAGCACAGGCATATACGATTGCAGAAGTGCAATCTCCTGTAAAGCAGAGCCATCTAATCCAGTACTGCCGATAATTACTGGCTTCTTTAGGGCTTTATACGCCTTTAGGTTTGACACTGTGCCAGCAGCTCCAGAGAAATCTATTATTACGTCGCAATCGGCGGCACCCTCTATTAAATTGTTTGTAATGGTGCAATGTTCGCTACTGGCAAGGGAGGCAAGCTCGTTATCGATCTTATCTATTGCGCTATGTATGACGGTATCAGGGTCGGTAGCGACTAGATGCATGATCTCTCGCCCCATTCGGCCACTTGCGCCAACGACACATATCTTTAATTGTGAATCTAACATTTGATCCCCACTTTTTGCATAACTATACGTAGTCTTTCTAAATTTTCTGGCCTCATATTGGTGAGTGGCAGACGCACTTCGCTTCCGACCATCCCCATTAGGTGCAACGCCGCCTTCACAGGGATCGGGTTCGACTCGTAGAACATTGCATTGAACAGATCAAGGCACTCGTAGTGAAGCTTGCGCCCCTCGGTATAGTTGCCAGCTAGCATAAACTCGCATAATTTAGAGACTTTATCGGGGATAACGTTTGCCGCAACGGAGATAACCCCCTTTGCGCCTAGCGCCATCATCGGGAAGGTGATCCCATCGTCGCCAGAGAGGACGGTAAACTCTGGCGCAGATTTGATTATCTGCATAGCGTTGTCCACTGTGCCAGACGCCTCTTTTATAGCCACAATCCCTGGGATCTTCGATAGGCGAATCGCCGTCTCGGGCTGCATACCCACGCCAGTCCTGCCTGGTACGTTATATAAGATTATAGGTATATCAACGGTCTCTGCGATCTTCTTGTAGTGCTGATACATCCCCTCTTGAGTCGGTTTATTATAGTATGGCACCACGATAAGTGCACCATCGGCACCGTTCTTCTTCGCCGCCGCCGTCAGATCTAACGCTTCGGAGGTGTTATTAGAGCCAGTTCCTGCGATCACTGGGATACGTTTATTGACCTTTTTAATGACGAACTCAGTCACACGCATATCTTCATCATGGCTCATCGTTGCCGATTCGCCAGTGGTGCCGCACGATACGATCGCATGGGTACCGTTCGCTATATGGAACTCCACAAGCTCCCCAAGACGCTGTTCATCTACCTTGCCATTTAAGAATGGTGTGGCTAGTGCTACTATACTTCCTTTAAACATGATCGCCCCCTATCCAATGGGTGGGCAGACCCCACCCCTACATTTAAGATACCATTTATTTCAAAAACCTTGCAACGAGTTTTTTAACTCCGCTCTTCTTAAACATCACATCCACCTTTGCGCTATCGCCAGAGCCGTCCACACTAAGAACTACCCCTGTGCCAAATAGCTCATGCTCCACGATCTGCCCCTTATGAAATGCGCCGTCGCTATTCGGATTCGGGTTCCAAACGGTGCGCTCCTTCGATGGTGATAGTGCTAGCTCTTTTAGAAACCTCGATGGGCGCATTAGATCACGCTTACCGTGAGTTAGTCTCGATGTTGTATATGTGAGACATAGAAAGACCTTCGCCCTAGTGATTCCTACGTAGCAGAGCCTGCGCTCCTCCTCTATATCCCCCTCATCATCGTGGGCGTGCAGAGGGAAGATTCGCTCCTCTAGCCCTGTCAAGAATACCACCTCAAACTCTAGCCCCTTGGCGGCGTGGATACTCATCAACTTCACAGAGTCTGCCGAAGATTCATCGCCAGAGGTGACAAGCGTTGTAGTAGCGAGGAACTCCGCCAGAAATTCAGCCTTCTTCTCTGGATCAGAGATATCTCGACCCTCTTCGTACGACACAGCGGCGTTGAAAAGCTCGTAGATATTTTCAATCCTATTCTCCGCCTCCTCCTCTGTCTCCGACTGCTTGAGATACTCCTTATATTGGCTTACCTCGATAACGGTATTGATCATCTCGGAGATCTTCTGGCACTTCGCCATCTCGCCGATCACATGCTGCCCTGTACCCAATATCGACGCCTGTTTTGCAGGTAACACTGGCATTAAGATCTCGGTAGCTGTCAGGAGGTCGCACTGATTCTGTGCTGCAAACTCCAGCACCCTCTCGATCGCCTTTGATTGCGACCTCATCATGCGGATATATGCCGCCTCATCGTACGGATTATTATATACACGCAAGTAGCTCAATATATCCTTGATCTCTCGCCTCTGGTAGAAGCCAACACCGCCAACGACCTTATACGGCGTACCATCTCGGTTTAGCACCACCTCAAAGTTTCGAGATTGGGCGTTTGTGCGATATAAAATCGCTATCTCCGAATGCGGCACCCCTTCAGATAGCTTTGACTTCACAAGGCTCGCTACCTGCTCCGCCTCCTCCCTCTCGGAATCGGGGTTGAATAACTTCACCTCGCCTGTTCTTTCGGAAGCCGCCACAAGCTCCTTGCCACGTCGGGATTGGTTATTGCGAATTAATCTATTGGCGGCATCGAGGATCTGCGGCGCACTTCGATAGTTCTCCACAAGTTTAACCTCTTTCGCCCCTCGGAAGTGATCCTCAAAGTATAGGATATTCTCGACCTCCGCCCCACGCCAGCCGTAGATCGACTGATCATCATCCCCCACCACGCAAATATTGCCACTCTCCCCTGCAAGCTGTCGCAGAAAGGCAAACTGGATAACGTTCGTATCCTGATACTCATCCACCATAATATATTGGCACAGCTCCTTGTAGTATAGGAGTGTATCGGGGTGTTGCAAGAATAGGCGCAAGCTAAGCGAGAGCATATCATCGAAATCGATCAGGTGCTGATTGCGCAAGAGCTTCTCGTAGAGGGCGAAAACTTGCGGAAATTTATGCGTTAGCTCCTCGGGCGCACGATTCTCTACGTAATCGATACGGTTCTTGTAGTCGCTAATATAGTTTAGGTAATGTTTAGCTGAAAACTTCTTCGGGTCGATCCCAAGCTCCTTCACCACATCTCGCACAAGGTGCAGGCGATCATCTTGATCGACTATCGCAAAGTTCTCCCCTGCGACGGTCTTGTCGCCAAACCTGCGAAGGATATTCAAGCCGATACTGTGAAACGTCCCCATCCAGACCTGCTTCCCCGTCGCTCCCACAAGCTGCGCTAGGCGAGATTTCATCTCCTCGGCGGCTTTATTGGTGAAGGTGACAGCCATAATATTCCACGGCTTCACCCCCTTTTCCTGAATCAGATAGGCGATCCGATAGGTGATAACTCGAGTTTTCCCTGCACCAGCACCTGCTAGCACCAGAAGGGGCCCCTCGGTGTGCTGTACGGCTAGTGCCTGATTGGTATTTAGTTGCTCTAACAAATTCACAGTATTAAACCCCTCTCCCGCCCTTCGGGCACCCTCCC
>JAITWF010000078.1 GCA_031285415.1 Deferribacteraceae bacterium | reverse complement strand
TATATTATATATTAATCTTTCCAGTAAGACAAGCAGTTTGGAGCAACTATATTTGACGAAGGATTTGGTCGTAAAATATACGGTTGCCAATAAATATGTTGTATCTTTAACATTTTAGTATTACAATTACACAAGATATGAAGTAAAGGTAGTATAGGTGATATGAGCGAAAACAAGTCAAACGAAGTGCAGTCAGTACTTCAGCGCAATACAAAGTTGATGGTGATCCTCGCAAATGGCGATGGAAATAGCTACGATTCACGCATAGAAGATATAGATGATGATCAGCTGATGATATCAATGCCTACCAATAGAGGCAGACCGATGCCTGTTGCGAAGGGGTCTATCCTAAATGTATCTGCTATAGCAGGAAATGGTAAATCCGATTTTGATTGCAGAGTTCTCTCTGTCGTAAAAACTCCAATCTATATGTTGGTGGTGACGCTGCCAGACGCATTGCGACACGAGCAGATGCGTGAATTTTTTCGTGTGCCTGTACATTTACGTGTAAAGGTATTTCTTGGCAACCTTGACAAACTCGATATATTCAATAAAACTAGCAGAGCGGTACCTTTCTATGACGGATTGGTTGACGATCTGTCGGGCGGTGGCTGCCGATTGAGCTGTGATTCAGGGATTATCGAAGGGGATGTGATCGTGCTTGATCTGTCAAACTCTTTGGTGGATGGCATAAAGCAGCTAGAGTGTAAAGCGGTTCGTGTGGCGTTTCGCCCGAATGGGAAACGGATTATAAGCTTAAAGTATAGTAATATATCAGAGACGAATAGAGATAAGATTATCCGATACGTGTTTCGTCGCCAGCTGGAGCTGAAGAAGCTGTCTGGGGAATAAAAAGTTAGTTGAGCGCAGGCGGACATGCGCCGCCGTAGCGAATCCCCAAAGGAGGGGAAAGGTAGAAAGGGGAAACTTGGTTCCCCTTTCTAAAACTTTATTACAGTCATCGTATCATACACCACAGACGATGTGTTGTTCGTCGAGCCCTTCCATCTATTTGATCGTATAGCTTTCGCCTCTTCAGCTGAGTCTGCCTTTGCCATCTCGGCGGCGGTCTCTTCATCTATATGAAACTCCTGCTCTACAAGGTTTCTTAATAGTGAATCGTGTATATTTGTTATCCATGATGGGTATTTGAATCGGATTGAGTCGCTATTCTCTACTTTGCGGCGCATCTCCTCTTTACACTCTTCGCAGAATGCCCTCTTGACGCTTTTGGTCTTTGGGATAAATGCGGCACCGCACTTGATACACTCTATAGTTTTAGCAGGCATCGTCTGGGCGAGCGCAAGAAATCGCTCCATCTCCTCCAGAGAGAAACCGTGTGCTTTGTATTTATTATAAAATGCGATGGATGGCATATCAAGCTCATGGCTAAATTGGGCATACGAGATCCGCTTTACGTCTAGCGTTGCGTCGATCTGCTTTATGAGCTTGAGATACGTAGAAACCTGCCTATCTGGCATTGACGCTTACCTCTTATGTCTGCTGAATTGGATACGCATGAATGTTAGCAGAACTTTTCGGCATTTGCAACTTTTATTAAATGATGACGTGACAATTATAAATCCAGCTTGTATTAGATAAAAAAATATAATATTATTGCGGATCGAAGATTTGTAAGTGGAGATGTATATATGAAGAGCGATGCGATAAAGAAAGGTTTTGAAAGGGCTCCTGCAAGGGCGTTGCTATATGGCACAGGTGTTACGGAGGAGCAGTTCAACTCGCCATTCATCGGTATCTGCTCTAGCTTCACCGATCTTATCCCAGGTCATATAGGAATGCGTGCATTAGAGCGTGCGATCGAGAAGGGGGTACACACTGGCGGTGGGTATAGCTTTATCTTCTCGGTGCCTGGCGTGTGCGACGGTATCTCCATGGGGCATAACGGCATGCACTTTAGCCTGCCGAGCCGAGACGCTATCGCCGACGTGATCGAGTGCGTAGTCGAGGCACATCAGCTCGATGGTATGGTATTTTTGACTAACTGCGACAAGATCACCCCTGGCATGCTTATGGCGGCGGCTCGCATAAATGTGCCATCAATATTCGTAACGGCAGGGCCTATGCATACAGGCAACTGGCGTATGCAGAAACGTTCATTTATAAACGACACCGTCGAGGCGGTTGGTCGTTATCAGAAGGGTGATATAGATTTAGAGGAGCTTCATAACTGTGAACGAGAGGCTTGCCCTGGTGAGGGTGCCTGTCAGGGTATGTTCACGGCGAACACTATGGCGTGCATGACGGAAGTTTTAGGGATGAGCCTTCCTGGCTGCGCAACTGCTCTTGCAGGGCAGGCGAGGAAACGCCGCATAGCGTTCAACTCTGGCGTTACAGTGTGCGAGCTAGTGCGTAAAAACATCACCCCACGCTCTATACTGAATGAAAAAGCGTTTAATAACGCTATTATAGCAGATTTAGCGTTAGGGGGATCTACTAATACTACATTACACCTACCAGCCATTGCGTACGACGCTGGAATAGAGCTAGATCTGAACTCATTTGATAAATTAAGTAGGTCGACCCCTCATATCACCAGCCTAAACCCTGGTGGCGAATATTATATGGAGGATCTCGATAACGCTGGCGGTATTCCAGCCGTGATGAAACGTCTGGAGTCTCTACTGCAAGATAATGACACAGTATGCGGCTTGACTGTGAAAGAGATCTGTGAAAAAGCCGTTGTATACGATGAAAATATAATACGCTCTATGGATAAAGCATATCATAAAGAGGGGGGGATCGCCGTGCTGCGTGGAAATATTGCGCCAGACGGCTGCGTAGTGAAGCAGTCCGCCGTAAATGAAGATATGCTTGTCTTTTCAGGTAAAGCGAAGGTCTTTGACGCCGAAGAGGAGGCTATGGAGGCGATCCTTGGCGGAGTTATCCAGAATGGCGACGTGGTGGTTATCCGCTACGAGGGGCCAAAGGGTGGCCCTGGCATGCGTGAGATGTTAACCCCAACCGCTACTATTATGGGGATGGGTTTGAATAAAGTTGCACTTATCACCGATGGCAGATTCTCTGGCGGTAGTCGAGGCCCTTGTATTGGGCATATCTCGCCAGAGGCGATGGAGGGGGGGATTATTGCGCTTGTGGAGGATGGCGATATTATCGATATCAACATTCCCGAGCGCAAAATAGCTCTAAATGTGCCAGACAATATACTTGCAGAGAGACGAGCTGTATGGAAACAGCCAGAGCCGAAGATAAAGAGGGGCTATCTGGCAAAATATGTGCGAGGAGTATCGTCAGCCGCACAGGGCGCAATATTCAAATATTAGAGTAATTTTACCGCTTGTAGGGGCGGGGTTAGCCCGCCCATTGAGGATATGAATATGACAGGTTCAGATATATTATTAAAATCACTGCAACAAGAGGGGGTCGACGTTGTGTTCGGCTACCCTGGTGGGCAGATAATCGGCACGTACGATAGACTTTACGACTACGATATAAAACACGTCCTCCCTAGACATGAACAGGGTGCTGTGCATGCGGCGGAGGGGTATGCTAGAGTGACTGGCAAACCAGGGGTCTGTATCGCTACATCGGGGCCAGGGGCTACAAACCTCGTTACAGGTATCGCAGACGCCTATATGGACTCGATTCCGCTCGTTATAATCACAGGGCAGGTGGCGTCTCATCTTATCGGTAGCGACGCTTTTCAAGAGGCTGATATCGTAGGGATCACTCGCCCGATAGTGAAACACAGTTACCTTATAAAAGATGTAAAAGATATTGCGCCAGCTGTAAAGGAGGCGTTTCATATCGCTAAAAGTGGTCGCCCAGGGCCTGTCCTTATCGATATGCCGAAAGATATTCAAGCGGCGAAGGGTAGCTTTGATTACCCAACCACTATCGATCTGCAGGGCTATCAACCTAGCTATGAGGGACACCCAATGCAGATCAAGAAGGTGCTTCATGCTCTTAGTGAGGCGAAGAGACCTTTAATGTTGGTCGGTGGCGGTGTGCGCCTTGGGAATGCTTCGCAGGAGCTACTAAAGTTTGCGGAGGCAACGGGGATACCTGTATCGATGACGTTTATGGGGCAGGGGGCATTTCCATCTGGCAACCCTCTATACGTTGGCTGGATGGGTATGCATGGAAACTACGCCTCTAATCAGGCTAGTATTAATGCCGACTATATCCTTGCTATCGGCACACGCTTCTCTGATAGGACTACAGGCAACTTCGGCATGTTTGCGCCGAATGCTACGATTGCACAGATCGATGTAGATCCTACATCGATAGGCAAGAATATCGCTGTAAAAACGCCGATAGTTGGCGATGTAAAAAGTGTATTAGGGCAATTTCTTAAATATATTAAAGAGTATAAGAGAGATAAGCATGCGGAGGATCGGGCTAAATGGCTTGCCGATATAGCCAAGTGGGACAAGGAACATCCATTTAGCTATGAAAACTCTAATAAGGTAATAAAGCCACAGTATGTGATAGAGAGTATCTATAATATTACAAAGGGCGACGCTGTTATAACCACCGAGGTAGGGCAGCACCAGTTCTTTGCTGGACAGTTTTATAAATTTAAACGCCCTGAACAGTTTATCTCCTCTGGTGGGCTTGGTACAATGGGTTTTGGCTTGCCAGCGGCGGTGGGGGCGAAGATCGGCGCACCTGATAGGGATGTTTTTGATATATCGGGCGATGGTAGCTTTATGATGAACGTGCAGGAGCTTGCAACGGCTGTGCAGTATAGATTAGGTATCAAAGTTGCAATTCTGAATAACCAATTCTTAGGGATGGTTCGCCAGTGGCAGCAGCTCTTCTTTGATAAACGCTACTCCTATACCTGCATGGAGGTACAGCCCGATTTTGTGAAGCTTGCAGAGGCTTTCGGCTGTGTTGGCTTGCGTGCAGAGACTCCAGCAGAGGTAATGCCGGTGCTTATCGAGGCGATGAAGGTGAAAGACCGCCCAGTGGTGATGGATTTCCGCTGTGTTCGAGAGGAGAATGTGTTTCCGATAGTTCCTCCTGGTATGGGGCTAGATAAAATGATATTTAAGTAGGAAAACTCCCAGCTTAGCGCACTGCTTCGTTATTTTTTAAAACTAAATCCTCATGTACCAGTAAGTACACTCCGGTTCAGTTTTAAAAAGCCGCCTCGCATTGCATCTAATCTGAAAGTTTTTTGGTTCTTCCCCTCCCCATTAGGGGGAGGGATCAAGGGAGAGGGGTTTAAAGTTATGAAAAAACATATAATAACATTAGTAGTAGAGAATAAATTTGGCGCACTAGCTCGTGTATCGGGGCTTTTTTCAGGTAGAGGGTACAATATTGAGAGCCTCACCGTGAATGAGACCGAGAAGCCAGGTCTATCGAATATGACGATTATCACCTCTGGTGACGATCCTGTGATCGAGCAGATTATAAAGCAGCTTCGCAAGCTTGTGAATGTGCTGCGTGTGCGAGATGTCACCTCTCTTCCAGAGCATATTGAAAGGGAGATGGCACTTGTGAAGATTCACGTCATGCCGAAGCAGCGAGCGGAGCATTTTGGCATAATAGAGGCGTTTCGTGCAAGGGTGATCGATATGACTCACGATTCAATGATCGTCGAGATCTCAGGATCGGAGGAGAAGATTAGCTCTTATGTAGAGCTTGTGCGCCCTTACGGCTTGATTGAGGTGATACGGACAGGCGTTTTAGCTATGTTGAAAGGCTCGACCGTTACTACAGAGACTAGTAAGTAATAACTCCCCTTCGTATAACACCCTCCCCTTGAGGGAGGGTCGAAGCGTTAGCTTCGGGGAGGGGTTGCAGAGATAGACCCCCCACCAGCAACAAGTTGCTGACTCCCCTTCAAGGGGGGAGTGTATTAAACTGACGACGTATAAAGTGAGTTGTTTACTACAGAGACCAATAAATAAATTATATATTTAGGAGTTTGACACAGATGAAGATCTATTACGAGAAGGACGCAAATCTAGAGTTAATCAAGAAGAAGAAAGTTGCAGTTATCGGCTACGGCAGCCAAGGATACGGACATTCCAACAATATGAAGGAATCGGGCGTAGACGTGTGTGTTGGTCTCCGCAAAGGTAGCCCATCGTGGGCGAAAGCTGAGGGCGCAGGTCTGAAAGTTATGGAGGTTGCAGAGGCTGCTAAATGGGCAGATGTTATCATGATCCTTGCTCCAGATGAGATTCAGGGCGATATGTACAAGGCAAATATCGAGCCAAACCTGACAGAGGGCAAATATCTTGCATTTGCACACGGTTTCGCAATTCTATTCAACCAGATCGTGCCACCAGCAGGGGTAAACGTTATTATGATCGCTCCAAAGGGGCCTGGTCACCTCGTTCGCTCTGAATATACCAAAGGGGGCGGCGTGCCTTGCCTGATTGCTACTCACCAGAATCCATCTGGTGACGCTCTTGAAGTGGCTCTATCATATGCAGCGGCTATCGGCGGCGCACGTGCAGGCGTTATCCAGACAACCTTCAAAGAGGAGGCGGAGACCGACCTATTTGGCGAGCAGGCAGTGCTTTGCGGCGGTCTTGTGCAGCTGATTAAATACGGCTTTGAAACACTCACCGAAGCTGGCTACGCTCCAGAGATGGCGTACTTTGAGTGTATGCACGAGGTTAAGTTGATCGTTGATCTGCTACACGAGGGTGGTATCTCTAATATGCGATACTCTATCTCTAACACAGCCCAGTACGGCGATATAACAAGAGGGCCACGTGTTATCACTCCAGAGGTGAAGGCAAATATGAAGGTCGTTCTGCAAGAGATTCAGGATGGCGTATTTGCAAAGGAGTGGCTCCTTGAGAATAAGGTGGGTCGCCCATCGTTTAGCGCACTCACAAGACACGATGAGGAGCATCCGATCGAGCAGGTTGGTGCGAAACTTCGTGGCATGATGAGCTGGCTCGGCAAAAGCAAGATAGTTGATAAAGCGAAGAATTAATATATAACAGATATGATTAATGGGCGGGCGAACCCCGCCCCTACTTAAGATTATATGC
>JAITWF010000051.1 GCA_031285415.1 Deferribacteraceae bacterium | reverse complement strand
CGGCACAATAACGGTGATGATACGGATCTTTGGCGGCTATCCCGAGGGGGTGGCGTTTGCGATCTTGATCATGAACGCTGCAACGCCGCTGATCGATCGGTTTCTGCGCCCAAAAGCGTACGGAGAGGCGAAATGAGGAACGATATCATTCGCTACGCTCTAACACTTAGCGTGATCGCCCTCCTATCGGCACTCCTGATGGCGTTTGTATACGGTTTAACGAAACCAGCGATAGATGAGGCTCGTCGGCAAGATTTTTTAATAGGCTTGAATGCTGTTCTGCCTGAATACGATAACTCCCCCGATCTGGATGCAATTATTATAGACAATCAGAGCGTTTATGTGGCGAAAAAGGGTGGCGCAATCGTGGGGTATGCGGCGGTTGGACACTCTCCAAAGGGGTACGGCGGCACAGTCTCGGTGATAGTGGGAGCGCTAGCCGATTCAACGATCTCTGGTGTGGTAGTTGTGAAGCATACTGAAACGCCTGGATTGGGGGATAGGATTATCACCGCTGCATTTTTGTCGATATTTGAGGGGAGTCATATATCGAGAGAGTATGCTGTAAAGGCGGATGGTGGGCATGTTGATCAGTTTAGCGGAGCAACTATCAGCCCTAGAGCGGTTTGTGACGCTGTAAATACTGCTAACGCTCTGTTAGTTAAAGGTTTAGAGTATGAATATTAAAAATTTCACCGATGGGTTAATAAAGAATAACGCTGTATTTAAGCAGATGTTGGGGTTATGCCCTGCGCTTGCCGTTACTACAACGATGTTGAACGGAATTGCGATGGGGCTTGCCACGACGGCGGTATTGGCTGGCTCAAACGTTGTAATTTCGGCATTAAAGAGTGTTATCCCTAATAAAGTGCGAATCCCTGCCTATATTGTGGTGATCGCAACGCTTGTGACGATGGTCGATCTACTTATGAACGCATATCTGCACGATCTGCATAAGGTTTTAGGCTTATTTATACCGTTAATCGTTGTAAACTGTATAGTATTAGGCAGGGCAGAGAGTTTTGCCTCTAAAAATGGTATATTTGCATCGCTTCTAGATGGGTTGGGCAACGGTATCGGCTTTACATTAGGGCTTGCGATACTTGCCGCCGTTCGAGAGATCTTGGGAAGCGGTACTATCCTTGGTGTATCACTATCTACACCGCCGATAATCGTGTTTATCCTGCCCCCTGGGGCGTTTCTGGCGTTAGGGTTCCTAATGGCTGGATATAATAGACTATTTAAGGGGGAGATATGATGGAATATCTACTTCTTTTTGTCTCTGCTTCGCTAGTAAACAACTTCATCTTGAGTAGATTCCTTGGGATCTGCCCATTTATGGGTGTTTCTCGCACGCTCGATACCGCTATGGGGATGAGCTTTGCCGTAGCGTTTGTAATGACGGTATCCGCCGCCGTTACATGGGTTATAAATGCCTTTGTGCTTGTGCCGTTCGAGCTTGTATATCTGCAAACGATAGTATTTATCCTTGTGATCGCCTCCCTTGTGCAGTTTGTGGAGATGGTGATTGAAAAGAGTAGCCCCGAGCTTTACGCCGCACTAGGGATCTTTCTGCCACTTATAACCACAAACTGTGCGATACTGGGTGCAGTTCTGATAAATGTTCAACAAGATTTTGGATTTATAAAGATGCTGGTTTTTACCCTCGGATCGTCTGTGGGGTATGGGATTGCACTGGTGTTGTTCGCTGGACTGCGTGAAAGAGTGGCGTTTTCAAATGTGCCCACGTCGTTCAAGGGTGCGCCTGTAGCGTTTGTAACGGCAGGTATCCTTGCGTTAGCATTTATGGGCTTTTCGGGGTTGGTGAAATGATAGAGGCGATTATACTGCTTGCAATATTGGGTGGAGCTGCTGGAGCTGGGCTTGCTGTAGCCTCTAAAAAGTTTTCAGTAGCGAAAGATCCTAAATATACCGCTGTATTGGAGAATCTGCCTGGTACGAACTGTGGCGCATGCGGCTTTCCAGGCTGCGCAGGGATGGCTTCGGCTATTATAGATGGTAAAGCGACACCTACCTCCTGTCCTGTCAATACAGGCGAGGGTGCAAAGGCGATCGGCGCAATAATGGGCATTGAGGTGCACGAGAGTGTGCGCCTTGTGGCAAGGGTGCTGTGCGGCGGCGATAGAGAGGCGAGCGTATCATCTGCCGAATATCGTGGAATCACCGATTGCAACGTGATGGCAGCCACCTCTGGCGGCGGCAAAGCTTGCGTATACGGCTGTATGGGCGGAGGTACCTGCGTAAAGGCGTGCGCATACGGCGCAATGCGTATGGGGGATAATGGGCTACCGATAGTCGATGAATCAATGTGTGTATCGTGCGGACTGTGCGTAAAAGCTTGCCCACGTAATATTATGAAGCTGCTACCTGTGGATAATACGGTGTATGTAGCATGTTCGACGAGAGATAAGGGGGCAGATGTGCGTAAGATCTGCCAGAAGGGGTGTATCTCCTGCAAGATGTGCCAGAAGGTCTGCCCAAAGGCGGCGATCGACTTTTACGATAATATATTAGCGGTGATCGACCCGAGCTTGTGTGATAATATGGGTGGGTGTGCGATGAAATGCCCAACAAAGGCAATACGTATGAAAAAGTCCTAATGACTTTTTACTGGATAAAGGGGTAGAGAATGTATAAACTATTAATATTGGCGATCCTTTCGCTTGCGATTATAAGCTGTAGTGCGAAAGATTATCCTATCGACGATGGGTTAGTGAATGGAAAGCCTAGCTGGTACTGGTCGCCAGGCTATGAGGGCAAACTTGGCGGCGTTGGTGAGGCTGGATTCAACGTATATGGCGTTTCGGAGCAGCGCAAACTTGCCACATCGAGGGCTATTGAAGATATTGCTCGCCAGAAAGGGTTGACGGTTAGTAGTAGCCAGGCGGTTTCGCACTCTGCCGCCAGCGACGGCACTGCGTCTGTGAACATTGAGAGCTACAGCGTGCATACCGTTGAGGGGATGACGATCTCGGCAAGGGTGAGGCAGGTTTGGCAAGATCCTAGTACCGATAGAATAATAGTATGGGCTACGGAGGAATAGAGATGAAAAAAGTTATTATAGTAATGCTACTCGCACTTTTAACACTGTCCGCATGTGCCGCAAAGGTGGCGGATGAGAGGTCGTACTACAGGGCGCAGCAGCAGGCAGATAAGGCGCACGCCGATCTGGATAGACAATGAGATACCTACTTGTCGCTATATTGAGCGTATATCTCATAGGATGTGCGGCGAAACCATCATCAACCGTTGTGGATAGAGAGGCTAGAAACGCCGCTACACAGGCTAAGATGGAGGCTGCTATTGCGGAGATGGAACAGGGGCTTGGTATATCGCAGAAGCCTGCTAGCGAGTCTCCAGAGCCTGAAACGCTAGAGAATAAACCTAGCCCCAATCGTGTGTCTAATAAACCGATCAGCGGCGTATCGAAATATCCGATGAAAGATGGGCTTCCTGTATGGTTCTCTAACCCTAGCTACGATGGATACCTCGGCGGCGTAGGTATTGCGAAACCTCAGATTGGCGGAATGGCTATTCAGCGCAGAGTTGCGACAACGCTTGCACAGGCGGATCTGATTCGTAGCGTCAAGGTTATGGTGAGTAATGAGTTTTCAAGCGAAAGGACTCTTGCAAGCGGTAACTATGTAGAAAAGTTTGAAACTATGAGCCGCCAAGAGGCGGATGAGTATATCAAAAATCCGCAGGTGCAGGATGAGTGGCTGGATCCAGAGACGAAAGAGCTGTATATTTGGGTGACATTACCTAAATGATCGGGCGGGCTGACCCCGTCCCTACAGCGAGGTTCGCTCCCATGATATCTTGCTGCCGAATGCGATAAGGTTCGACGTATACTTTACCCTATCGAGCTGCACGATCCATAGCTCCGCCTCGATAGCCGTAGCGAAGGGGAATCGTCTATTATAGATCCCCCTGATCGTCTTGTCGTGCGAGATCGTAGCCACTCCAGCGAACTGTACCCCCTGAATCGCCGCAACCGTTCTGCTCTGCCGAGCGATCGTGCCAGAGATTTTGGCATTCTCTTTCATGAGCCTTGCGTGCATTGTATCATCTTGTGATAGAAAGATGAGATGCCCAATCTCGTGGACGGCATAGAAGCAGTTAAAGCTCCACGTGCCATCGCCGTCTTGCATACTCAACGAGGCTACGTGGTTTTTCTTGATAAATGAGGCGATCTTAACGTTCATCTTTTCGCCTTGATCCACAGAGCCTCCATCTCGTCTATAGAAGCACTTTCGAGCTCTTTGCCACTATCTTTTAGCGAATCTTCGATAAAGTTAAACCGTTTGACAAACTTCTCATTTGTACCTCTAAGAGCCTCATCGGCTGAGAGGCCGTATCTGCGAGCGAGGTTTGCTATCACGAATAGAAGGTCGCCAAGCTCCTCCTTGATATGGCTTATATCGCCCTCTTGTGCGGCTAATTTAAGCTCTGCAAGCTCTTCATCGACCTTATCAAAGATATCTTCTGGTTCTTTCCAATCGAATCCGACCTTCGCCGCCGCTGCCTGCAACTTTGCGGCTTTAGGTAGCGTTGGAAGCCCCTTATTTGCTTTATCAAGATAGTGTGCGACTTGCTCCCCCTTCTCCTCCCTTTTTATCTCCTCCCAACGTTTAAGCACCTCGCCGACATCTGCGATCTGCTCATTAGCAAATACGTGTGGGTGGCGGCGGATAATCTTCTCTGTGATATTATCGATCACGTCGTCTATATTAAAAAGATTTGCTTCGGAGGCGATCTGGGCGTGCAGAGTTACGTGCAGAAGTACGTCGCCAAGCTCTTCACATATGTTAGGGATATCGTTCTTGTCGATGGCGGAAACAAGCTCGTACGTTTCCTCTACGAGATCATCTTTTAGCGAATACAATGTCTGCTTTCTATCCCAAGGGCAGCCATCTGGAGCCCTTAGAGCGGATACCGCTTCCAATAGGTCTTTAAAACTTTTTTTCATGAATTTCTCCTGCAGATTAATCTTCTCATAAATGTGAACTATCTTCAATATCAAAAAATCAGTTGACTAATGTTTGGTTTGGGTGTTAATTGTTATAAAATGTCATGAATTGTCATGGCGTGGTATAAATGTCAGTTTTTGATTGTCGTAGCAGGACATGTGCCTGCGAAGACAGTTCCCCTAAGGGAAAGGGGGAGTTGGGAGGGGAAAACCGTAGGTTTGCCACCCCAGCATATGTTATATTTCATGGGGGTTGACCCAGGTCTGAATAAGACTGGTGTTGGCATCGTGGCATG
>JAITWF010000023.1 GCA_031285415.1 Deferribacteraceae bacterium | reverse complement strand
GGTCGAAGCTTTAGCTTCGGGGAGGGGTAATTGGTATTAACTTACCAATGGTATAAACGCCTTATCTTTGCCAGACCAACGTTCGAGCGTCCCCTTAGTCATATTAAAGTACCAGCCGTGTATGGAGAGTTTACCTGCCTGCACACGCTCTTTGATCCCTGGAAATGTAAGCAGATTCCCAAGCGACACAAGGATCGCCTCCCTCTCGCACGCACGATGTTTCGCCTCATCGTCGACATGTTCCATCACATTCACTCGCAGAAGGGCAGGCTCCGCAATATGTAGCCACGGTGCGATAAACTCTGTATCAGAATCATCATCGCTCATCAGCGTTGCGATCCCTGCGCAGTGCGTATGCCCGATGATTATAATATGGCTCACATTCACCTTGCACACAGCATACTCTAGAGCGGCACTGATACCGTGAAAGGAGCTATCTTTGACGTACGGTGGCACAAGGCTTGATAGGTTTCGTATCATAAAGAAGTCGCCAGGATCGGCGTCAAATAGGAGGGCTGGATCTACTCTGGAGTCGCTACACGCTATCACAAGCACCTTTGGAGATTGATCTTTAAAGACCTCTCGTGCCTTCCTGCCAGATTTAAACCAGTTCTCTTTAAACCGTTTGAACCCTTCAATATAGACATCTAGCTCTTTGTGCATTGGAAAACCTCCCACGCATGTTCCGCCGTTAACCCACAAGCAGAGCGAAGCTCCGCCGTGCTGCCGTGCGTTATAAACTCATCTGGCAGCGCAAGGATCTGCACCTTTACAGGATAATCTGCCAGTAGTAGCGCAATCATCTCGCCTACGCCGCCTGTTTTAACGTTCTCTTCAAATATATAAACAGCTTTTTTATCAGATAAAAGCTCAATCAGACGCTCTTTATTCAGCGGATTAGCGAAGCGAAGGTTGATAAACGCTGCATTAACGCCGCTCTCTTTTAATTTATTCCAAAATTTATAAGATTCATCGAAGATATGTCCTGCGGAGACGACGGCGTAGTCGCCATTATCAGCGATAACCTCTGGCTCGCCTAGCTCGATAGGAGCCGCTGGGATATCTACATCACATGCAGTGCCTCTGGCATAGCGAATCGCCATCGGTTTATCATAATTAAGCGAAAACTCCATCATAAGCTCAAGTTCATTCAGATCACGAGGCAGAAGTACCGCCATATTAGGGATAATGCGCAGGAAGCTTATATCGAAAGCGCCATGGTGAGTAGGGCCGTCCTGCCCTACAAGCCCTGCTCGGTCGATACAGATTCGTACAGGCAGATCTTGCAGAGCGACGTCGTGGATCATCTGATCAAAGGCTCGCTGCAAAAAGGTAGAGTATAGCGCAATATACGGCTTCGCACCTGCAATGGCAAGCCCTGCGGCAAATGTCATCGCATGCTCCTCCGCAATGCCAGTGTCAAAAAATCTATTGGGGAACTTTTTAGCAAACTCGTTTAACCCTGTGCCATCCATCATAGCCGCCGTAATAGCGACAACAGAGCTATCCCCCTCTGCCATAGAGACAAGCTTTTCGCCGAACGCCTGCGTCCACGTCTTGCCGCCGCCAAACTTCTTCGGCGCACCTGTAGCTACATCAAACGACGATACGCCATGAAACGCCGACGGATTCTTCTCTGCTGGGGCGTACCCCTTCCCCTTCGTAGTCACTATATGAACAATAGCAGGTTTATCGTGCGAAAATGCCACCGACAACGCCCTCTCTATCTCACGTATATTATGCCCATCGATCGGCCCGATATATCGAAGTCCAAGCTCCTCGAATAGGATCCCTGGGGTGAAGAACGATAGCGCACTATCCTCCAGCTTGCGTGCAAGCCCCCATAGTTTATCCCCTAACGGTACCGCTTTCAGAAACTCACGCATATCATCTCGCATATTATGGGCAACGCCCCCTGTGATCATGCGAGATAACGATGATGAAAGTGCGCCCACATTGCGACTTATCGACATCTCATTAGCATTTAATACCACAACCATCGGCTTCTTCATCGAGCCTAGATTGTTTAACGCCTCAAACGCCATACCACCAGAGATCGCACCATCTCCGATCACCGATACCACCTTGCGGCTGCGCCCTGCAACCTCATCGGCGCACACTATCCCTAGCCCTGCCGATATAGAGGTGCTTGCATGCCCTGCCACAAAGGCATCGTACGGACTCTCCTCTGGTTTAGTGAATCCGCTAATACCGCCGTAAGTGCGCAACGTATGAAATCTTTTGAATCTATCTGTAAGAATTTTATGCGGATAGCTCTGATGGCTTACATCCCATATAATACGGTCGTTTATCGGCTCACATGTACGAAAAAGTGCGATCGTTAGCTCTACCACGCCAAGGCTAGAGGCTAAATGCCCACCCGTGACCGATGTAGTGCCGACGATCAATCTTCTCGTCTCCTCTGCAAGCTCCTCTAACTGCTCATAGGTCAGCTTCTTTATGTCAGCAGGAAGTGTAAGGCTCTCTAGCAGAGGATATCTATCCATTAGCGACTCCGTAATCCAATGAATTTAGCAATTTCACGCAATATTATAGCCCTTTCGCCATATATTTCAAGGCTTTCGATAGCGCTATTTATCAATTTATCCGCCTCAAGGCGAGCATTCTCTATCCCATATAGTTTAGGATAGGTTAATTTATCGAGCAGTTCGTCGCTACCAGCAGGTTTGCCAAGCTCTTCGGCGGTCGAGGTGACATCTAGAATATCATCGACTATCTGAAACGCCAGCCCCGAATCCATCCCAAATTTTGCGATACGGTTTACGTCATCGGCAGTGCCGCCAGCCAAGATCGCACCACAGGCAAGGGAGGCGGAGATAAACGCCGCCGTTTTATTGTCGTGTATATATTTCAGCAATGTTTTACTATCAGATGACGAGCCTTGCGCCACCATGTCGGCGAACTGTCCGCCAACCATCCCCGAAGGGCCTACCGCCTTTGATAGAAAAAATCCAGCGTGAGCACGCCTTTCGTACGGCAGAGCTACGCCTATCGATGGATCGAAGAAGATCTCAAAGGCATTTGTAAGAAGTGCATCGCCAGCAAGGATCGCCGTCGCTTCGCCGTAAACTTTATGATTGGTCGGCTTTCCTCTGCGGAGGTCGTCGTTGTCCATCCCTGGCAAGTCATCGTGAATTAGCGAGTAGGTATGGATCATCTCGACTGCGGCAGCGTATGGAATAGCTGGATGAGCTATATCTATTGGACGATTATCAAATATATTATACGCCATAATGAGTAGAGCTGGGCGAAGACGTTTGCCGCCAGCGTTGAGGCTATAGAGCATCGATTCATAGAGAGGTGATTGCGGAGAGGCACTATCGACGGCAAGGTACCTTTGCCACCAAGCTTCAACACAGCTACCAACCTGCTTTAGATATGATTCTATCACAATTATATATCCATCTTTTCAGTGATTAACATGCCATCGGAATCTTCATCGAGTACCCTCTGAACCTCAACCTCCATGCTGTTAAGCTCCGTCTTGCACTCTTTAGATAGAGCCATCCCCTCTTTAAAGAGGGCAATCACCTCTTTTTGATTTTCGAAAAGTATTGTGAACTGTGACATATCTGTCATTTGTATGTAACAAATTCGTAATTTAAACATTAAATTATAATTAAAATAAAGTTGACAGTAAACAGTTTCTCTTCCCTTATTACCACTCACAATTCTGTTTATTTGTAGATTCAAACTGCT
>JAITWF010000172.1 GCA_031285415.1 Deferribacteraceae bacterium | reverse complement strand
TTGCACCTTTATCGTTAATAATTTGAATCTTGATTTGACTCACATTTATATTATTTGAGAGGTATACAACATTTGAACCGTTATTAATATCCACCTCATACGCCTTTTTAGCGTAAAAGTCGCCATTATTTGATATAAACACTCTCGCCTCAAGCCCATCAGAGTGAGCAGAGGAGTTGATATTAAGGCTATTAATATACGGCACAGGTTGCGGCAGAGTGATTATAAAGTATGAATCGTAGCTATTTATCTGGTATTTGCCATCTACAACCGATATATCTTTTACGCTATTCATCAGCGCACTGGTATCAACGACGACTTCAGGTAGGTGAACCTTGTACTGTGGGGTGATAAATTTATAGTTAAGCCCTATTATAAACCAAAATGTCATGAAGATAGCAAAAAGAACAGCCAAAGCGACTAGAATCTTCTTCACTATCGGTCTCTGTAAAAAGTTTAAAATTATCATAGTTTTCCCCAAAAATAGATCTTAAAGAATAGAATGAATTGACAATATATGTCAACATATATAACATAGCTGGTTAGATATATTTTTTGGAGGGAACTAATGCGTAAGGTTGTATTATTTTTATGTTTAGCAACCGCTCTTTTTGCATTTGGATGCAAGAAGCAGGCGGACACAGGGGCAGCGGCACCAGTTGCTGATGTAGCAGAGGTCGTTATGGGTGTGCAGGGGCCAGAGACTGGCGAGATAGCTGTTTACGGCTTGCAGACGCTCTACGGCGCACAGCTTGCTGCTGACGAGATCAACGCCGCTGGCGGTATCAACGGCAAGCCACTCAAGATCGTTCACTACGACTCTAGAGGCGACAAGGTAGAGGCGGTTAACGTTGCTCAACGCCTCATTAACAACGATAAAGTCTGTGGTATCGTTGGCGAACCTACATCTGGCGCACTATTTGCAATGCGCAATATCGTAAACGACAAGAAAACTATGGCTATCTCAGCAGGTGCTACAGCTGTGGGCGTTGCAGATAATCTTCCATATGTATTCCGCAACACACTTCTCGATACAGATGGCGCACCAGCAACTATCAAACACCTGAAAGATACTAAAGGGTGGACGAAGTATGCGATCATCACATCGACCAATAACGACTACTCTGTAGGTCTTTCAGACACATATCGTCAGGCGATCCTATCGAACGGCGGCACCGTCGTTATCGAGCAGTCTATCAACGACAAAGACACCAACATATCAGCACAGGTTACAGCTATGAGAAATAAAGATTTCGACGCTGTAGTATTCACTGGCTACTATCAGGAGGCGTCCCTAATTATGCTTGAGCTTCGCAAGCAGGGGATAAAGGCTCCACTAGTGGGTGGCGACGGCTTTCAATCGCCAGAGCTATACAACGTTGGTAAAGATGCAGCGTTAGGTACAGTATTCTTCGCCGGCTTCTCTACATCATCTACAAACCCACAGGTGGTTGAGTTTAACAAGAAGATCGCTGCTAAAGGGTATGAGACCGATATGTTTGCTGCACAGGGCTACGATGCAATGTATCTATTGGCAAACGCCGCAAAACAGGCTGGCGTAACGAACTGCTCTGAAGAGGCGCAGCGTGTGAAGATGAGAGACGCTCTTGCAGCAACTCAAAACTTCATGGGCGTATCGGGCGAGATGAGCTTCGACGCACAGGGTAACGGCGTGAAGAAACCTTTTATTATGGAAGTTAGCAAAGATGATAAGGGTGGATATTTCTTTAAACTGTTGAATCAATAAAATCACTGAAAGGGGCAACCAAGGTTTCCCCTTTCCACCTTCCCCTTCCTTTAAAGATGCACTACGGCGAAGTAAATTCGCCTGCGCTTAGCTGATATTTTTAATGGGCGAGTAAACCCCGCCCCTACTCTTACAACGATAACTCTTTTTTAAAATCCGCAAGAGATATAAACTCTTGACTGCTATCGTTCAAACACCTTTCGTTTATTACGATCTCGTCCTCATCGGCTACCTCAACCACTGCTCTCCAGTAATCATCAGAGAGGAGGGTCAATATCGGCTTTACCGCTAAAAGTGATTGTTCTGGCAGTATATCAATCATAGATTGCAGCTCTCTCTTCAATGCCGAACTCATTTTTTACCACCTTTTTTGTAAACTTGACCTCGCAAGTCTATATAAGTCACATAAATACGTTCATCTTTATAAACAAACAAGATTCGATATTTACCAACACGCAATCTAAAATGTCCAACTTGCCCTGATAGATGCGCTATATCACCCATAGGTGGCTCATTCTCTAGCCCATCTAAAGCCGCTATTATATGCCCTAAATCTGGTTGATTTAACCGTTTTAAAAATTTGGCAGCAACACGAGATAGCTCGACTATCATAAAGTCTTTACACTATCCCATACGTCGTCGATGGTCTATTCTGCCCAGCCTTAGGGCCGTATGCGTTTCCATTTGACAGCCCTACAGCTGTGAAGAAGTCGCTGATCAATCGGCTATTGGTATTATATAGCATACGCAGGTTTAGGTTTGCTGTATGGATCTGGCCTACAAGCTCCACTAGGCGGTCTGACAGCTGCTGTAGCGTATCAGAGAGATCCTCATCGCTAGTATTGCGAATGATATCGGCTAGTGTTAGGTGTTCCACGCCAAATTTTGCCGCAAGCTTAGCGAAGAGGGCATTTCGCGCCTCCTCCTGTATACGCTCACGTCTAAGCAGTACCTCTTTTTGTTTGGTAAGTTCAACGGTTTTATCTATAGCCCAAGAGACTATCGATTGTTTTTCGCAATCCATCAGCTCTGCAAGCTCAGAGTATAACGCAACTTGAGATTTAAGCACCTCTGACAGGTGCCTGATGTCTTCCATAGTAGAGCCCTCCACGATTATAACGCTACGTGTAGGACGATAAGGGGTCTAAGCCTTTGTCCTTAAAAAATGTTATTA
>JAITWF010000137.1 GCA_031285415.1 Deferribacteraceae bacterium | reverse complement strand
CAACGCAGATGATAAGCATTGGCACTACAGCCGACTGTAGACCAACTGCCATACCGCTGATAATGTTTGTAGCAGGGCCTGTCTTAGAGGCTGTAGCCACACTCATCATCGGTTTAGACGATGTATAGTACTCTGTCACAAGCCCTATCGCTGTACCGCATAGTGTACCGAATAGAACTGAGAAGTAGATACCAGTTGAAGCCTTAAGGATACATACGATTACACCGTAAGCAACGATAAGGAAGAGGATTGTACCGATAAATGTAGAGTAACGAAGTGCCTTTGCAGGCTCGAAGTTACGAAGGATCATCATCGAGAATACGCCCAATAGTGAGCAGATAAGCCCAGCCATAGCAAGGTAGAGTGGCAAGCCCATGAGCATTGCTCTTGCGCTCTCGTCCGCTGTACCTGTCACAAGTGTGCCGATCGTAGCCATAGAAGCTGTTGCCGCTATCGCAACTGTTGCGATGATAGAGCCAACATACGATTCGAATATATCGGCACCCATACCAGCGATATCGCCCACGTTGTCGCCCACGTTATCAGCGATAACGCCAGGGTTACGAGGATCGTCCTCTGGAATGCCAGCCTCGATCTTACCAACGAGGTCGGAGCCAACGTCAGCCGCTTTGGTGTAGATACCGCCACCAACTCTTGAGAAGAGGGCGATACTAGAGGCACCCATTGCAAAACCGTTGATATATTGAGCTGTTGATGCGTCGCCTAATATGTAGAACGCAACACCCACACCCAAAAGACCGATACTTGCAACTGCAAGACCCATAACTGCGCCACCGTTAAACGATACGAAGAGTGCTGCCGCAAGCCCTTTGGCACGTGCTGCCTCTGATGTACGTACGTTTGCCGCTGTAGCGGAGTTCATACCGATAAATCCAGCCATAACGGAACAGATTGCACCAGCTAAAAAGCAGATAGCTGTGTATAATCCAAGCCCTGGAGCAAATATCATCAGGGCAAATACTATAACTATAAATATTGCCAAAACACGATATTCTCTAAACAAAAACGCCATCGCCCCATCATGAATCTGTTTGGAAATATCTTGCATAAGATCATTCCCAGCTGGTTGCGACTTAACAAATTTGTAGATCAAAAGCGCAACTATCAATCCTAATACTGCGACCCCTACTACTGGGGTCATGTTTCCTAAGAACATTTTCCTCTCCTAATTATCTATCTTTATTGTACCTATTCATTGCATTTTTCATATCGTTCTTGGCGTAAAACTCCGCCGCCTCTGCGCCGTAGGCTATAAACTCATCCAGCGTTTTTCTCTCCTCGGCGGTGAACTGCCCCAGTACGTAATCGGACTGGTACCCCCTCATCTCCGCTCGAGAGATCCCTGCGATCCCCATACGGAGGCGATCATAGTTCGCTGTGCCGAGGTGAGCAGTTGCCGATTTCAGCCCATTATGCCCACCATCGGTACCGCCACTCTTTAGCTTCAACTTCCCAAAGGGGAAGTCAAGCTCATCATGGATCACAAGCACGCTATCCGATGGAATCTTAAAGAATCTAGCTAGCTCACCTATCGATTCGCCGCTCAAATTCATATACGTCATCGGTTTCAGCAGATAGATCTTATCTGCGCTGCTTGACACTATAGCGTATTCGCCCTTAAAGCCCGATTTCCATGAGGCGTTAAGGGTATCTGCTAGTTTATCAAGCACCATAAAGCCTATATTATGGCGAGTTCCTGCATATCGATCGCCAGGATTTCCAAGCCCAACAAGCAGTTTCATCTATTAGCTATCACCCAAAAATAGGGAGCTGATACTCTCTTTGCGATGTATGCGCTCTATAGATGTAGCAAAAAGTGTGGCAACTGACAATGTTTTTATCTTCGATATCGCTAATTTTTCCTTCGACATCTCGATCGTATCGGTCACGATTATCTCCTCCATAGGGCTTGCCACGATCCGTTCGATCGCAGGGCCAGAGAGGACGCCGTGAGTTGCTAGTGCGATAACACCCGTTGCGCCATTTGCAATAAGGGCATTTGTAGCCTCTGTCAATGTGCCAGCGGTATCAACCATATCGTCGACGATAACCGCTCTGCGTCCAGCCACATCACCGATAATGTTCATAGCTTTAGCCACATTAGGCCCAGTTCTACGTTTATCGATAACAGCTAGCGGCACATTCAGCTTCTGTGCGAATGCTCTTGCACGTGCCACACCACCTGCGTCTGGCGATACCACAACGCACGTATCCTCCATACAGGAGAACTTCTCTTTAAGGTGTTTTATCATGACTGGCATAGAGTAGAGGTTGTCTACAGGTATATCAAAGAATCCCTGAATCTGTCCTGCGTGCAGATCCATCGTAAGAAGGCGGTCGATCCCAGCCTTTGTGAGGAGGTTTGCTACAAGCTTTGTTGTGATCGGCACTCTAGGCTCCGTCGCCCTATCCTGCCGAGCGTAGCCAAAGTATGGCATAACAGCTGTGACGCTATTCGCAGAGGCTCTCTTAAGAGCGTCTGTCATGATCATCAGCTCCATAAGGTTTGTTTCAGCAGGAGCGTTTGTAGATTGAACTACAAAAACATCTCTTCCACGCACACTTTCGTTGATACGCAAAGTGATCTCGCCGTCAGAAAACTTACTCACAGAGGCATCACCCAGCCTCATACCTAAACGTGATACGATCCCTTCAGCCAATCTCCTGTTGGAGTTGCAACTAAATACTAAAAAATCCATCGCTTTGCCCTCATAGTAGTCCTGCTGTTTTTACAACTAGATAATCGGGATAGTCTAGCCTTTCAAAGGCTTTATCCCTACTATCTTCATCCCTAAATACGCCAAAAACCGTTGATCCTGAGCCACTCATCATCGCTCTCTCTGCTCCTGCAAGCTCAAGCGACTTGCAGATATCAGAGATCTCTGGATGTAACGACTCCGCCACCGGTTGCAGATCATTATGCATGCTCTGCACAAGATCATTAAATGGGTATGAATCTTTTATAGTAGGAATATCGGAGAGAGTAGTCAACTTTAATTTTTTATTTATAAATATCTCTTTGGTAGATATGAATATTTTTGGATTAATTAAGATCATATAAACTTTCTCGATCTCTTTTATCGGTGTGAGTATTTCACCACGTCCACGCCCGATCGCCGCTGGCAAGTATAGGAAGAACGCTGTATCAGAGCCAACCCTAGCCAGTATCGAGTGCATATCATCTATCGAAAGCCCAAGATCGGCTATCTTATTGACAAGTTGCAGATAGCAGGCAGCATTTCCGCTACCGCCGCCAAGTCCTGCCCCTACAGGGATATTTTTGTGCAGATCTATCGTATAATTCAGCGTTAAACCGTACTCGGCACGCAGTATAGCGTCGACCTTCATGATAATATTGCGCTGATCGGTGGGGATATATGGAAGATTTGTGCGTAGCGTTGTTTTTGCCGATTCTGTGAGCGTGATCGTGTCGTAGAGGTCGATTCCGTAGAAGAGCGTGTCTAATTCATGATAGCCATCCGCCCTCTTCCCTGTAACGTACAGGTAGAGGTTCACCTTTGCATAGCTCTTGCCCGATATGCTCAATTTGCTACCCACGGATCTATAAACTCCACCGATAGCGAGGTTGCTTGGCGATTAAATAGTAGCGTCTGCAAACGATCCCCATCCCATATATAGCTCACCTGATGATCGGGGGTCACAAGTGCCGCCGTGCGAAAGTTTGTATCGACGTAGATATTCTGATTCCCCTTCACAAAGATATATCGCCGATTATCGACAACCATCAGATACGTGCTGTCTGGCGTAGGGGGCGGAAGCTTTAGATAGCGATTCATAAGGATTATATCCTCCCCATTTATCACTACAGATTCGGTAACATCCTTCTCCCCCTGAAATGCAGAGTAGGAGCCATTATCAACCGTTAACTCCGCCAATACGATACCGAAAGGGCCGAGCATTTTTACAGCCATCCCCCCCTCGCAACGCTTCTGTAGAAGCGCAGAGGAGGCTAGATTATTGTACGGATCGTCGTATCGGACAGTTACCCTGCCTGAATAGCTACAGATATCAGGGATTCCAACATTTATAAGCTCTAATACCGCCTCTTTATCATTTAATAGTGCGCCGCCCTGCATAGGTGCCTTGCTGGCACAGGCGGAGAGAAACAGGAGAAGGGTAAGGACAAATATTGTTTTCATTTTT
>JAITWF010000030.1 GCA_031285415.1 Deferribacteraceae bacterium | reverse complement strand
GGGTTACCTCGTGCGCCACAAGGATCACATCCTCGCAATCTGGCTCAGGCTCGTTCGTTTTGCCATCTAGCGTAAAGATCACCTGTTTCGCCACATCCAGAAGGTCTGCGGCTCTCTCTCGCATATATTCGTTGCTAAGCTTGCGAAACTCCTCCGCAAGCCCCACCATCTTCTCTCGATAGACGTAGGCAGAGTTCAGGTTTTCACCCCTGATCTGATTTTTAACCGATGAGATAACCTCGCCATCCATTAGGATCAGCATATGGGCGTCGAAGATCGCCGCCTCGTCGTGCAAACCTTGCAAGGAGAGCTTCTCCTTAGCAGTTGATAGCGATTTATAGACAGATTCAAGTGCCTGCCCGAGCTTCTCGATCTCCGCCTCTACATCATCGATCTTGGCAGGGTGGATCTCGTGGACGGAGCTATCCTCCCAGCAGAGTGTACCGATAGCAACACCGCCAGAGAGTACAGTTTTCGTCATCTTTACGCTATGAGGATCAAAAAATTCATTCTCGACAAGCTTCTGTAGAAGCCCGATCACGACCTTTGCATCTGCCCCATAGGCGGCTATCTCCACCTCGTCGCCTATGGAGATATTGCTTAGCGCAATATTATTTAAACTTTTAGCGTTTATATGAGTCGTGTTTTTGCTGATATTACGTATAGTTATCTGTGAGTTGAAGGGAGTTATAAGGTTGACTAGCTCTTCAGCAGGTTCAGAGTGTAGCCCCCTGCGAAGTTCCATAAAAAACCGATATTTTATAGGTTGCGGCCTGTTACTGTCTGTTTTCAACTGACTTGTACCGTCCATACATAATCCAATACACTATAGTTGCTACAGCATATACAAAGAAGAATGAGAAGATTACATCACTTAAAAAGTGCCTCCCCTGAATCACTCGCACAAGACCTATTCCGATACCGAGAACGGCTGTTAACGCTATCCATCGTCTCTTCCAGACGGCAGAGGTAGCAAGTAGCGCAAGCGCAACCCAGTAGAAACCGAATGCGGCATGCCCAGAGACGAAGGAGCAGTTATTATCACACTGATTCGAGATCTCGAAGGCAGGGGTGAAGATAAGGTCGCCTCCAAACTCCGTCACATGCGCAGGTCTCGCCCTGCCGACATTATCTTTTAGAAGCGTGTTCACAGTAAGCCCAGGGCCTAGTATCATAACTATCAGCATATATATCGCCGCTTTGCGAGTGATACTGAAGAGTTTATCGTTATGTGTCAATACGGTAGCTATGATAAATAGTGCTAATATAGCGATAACTGCGGCGGTTGCAATGTGGACACCACGATAGATGCCATACGCCCACCATCTGTCCGCCATATAGAAATCATCTGATGGGGTATAGAAGAGGTTACTGAACTCTATATCCCACTGTGGGTTTGCATGAAAAAGAAGCGCAAATACAACAAACAATACTATGAAGATAGGTGAGATCCCCAGTATGATAGGGGAAAATAGCCTCTTATACATCTCTGAAACCACCCTCCCCTTGAGGGAGGGTCGAAGTTTTAGCTTCGGGGAGGGGTCTATGAATAGAGCAACCCCCCACCGAGTCGCCTTCAGCTTCTCGACTCCCCCTCAAGGGGGGAGTGGTAAGGCATGTAAGGGGATTATTCAATATTTTTTTCACTACTCTATATACCCAACTATGTGCTCGCCGATCTCTTTTGTATTGACGAGCTTTTCGCCCTCTTTCTTCTGATAGATATCGCCTGTGCGGTAGCCATCTGCAAGTGTCTTCTCGACAGCTTGCTCGATCGCCTTTGCAGCGTCATCTCTGCCGAATGAGTAGCGAAGCATTAGTGCGGCGGAGAGGATCTGTGCGATAGGGTTAGCTATTCCACGCCCTGCAATGTCTGGAGCAGATCCACCGATCGGCTCGTAAAGCCCAAAGCCGCTCTCGTTTATGGAGGCAGATGGAAGCATGCCTAGCGAACCAGCAAGCATAGCCGCCTCGTCGCTTAATATATCGCCAAACATATTCTCTGTCACAACAACGTCAAACTGCGATGGATTCTTTACAAGCTGCATAGAGGCGTTATCAACGTACATATGGCTCAGCTCGATATCTTGATACTCGCTATCTCTCAGCTCGGTGATAGTTTTGCGCCATAGAACGCTCGTCATCAGTACATTCGCCTTATCGACGCTCAATACGGCACTTTTACGAAGCCTTGCCGCCTCGAAAGCCTTGCGAGCGATACGCTCAACCTCTTTCTTGGTGTAGCTCATGGTATCGACGGCACTCATGCCATCCTCGGAGATCGTCTTAGGCTGACCGAAGTAGATACCGCCTGTTAGCTCACGAAACATCACTATATCGATACCGTTAGGGATCAGTTCATCTTTAAGTGGGCATAATCCGATCAGATTCGGGTACACCTTGACTGGGCGAATATTCGCAAATAGGGAGAAGTGCTTACGCAGTGGGAGGAGCGCACCCCTCTCAGGTTGCAAGTTAGGTGGAAGATTCTCCCACTTAGGTCCCCCAACGGAACCGAAGAGGATCGCTTCATTTGCGCTACAGATATCTAGCGTCTCCTTCGGTAACGGTGTGCCATAACGATCGTACGCCGCACCACCGACGAGAGCCTCTGTAGTCTCTACACTGAATTTATATACTGATGAGGCTTTATCTAGAACCTTTAACGCCTCTGCCATTACCTCGGGGCCTATGCCGTCGCCTGATAATATTGCAATTTTCATGATTAATCTCCCATAATTCCCCTTCGCTGGCGAAGGGGTGGCATCTTGCGAAGCATGATGACGGGGTAGTGGATTTTTATGCATACGCCACTACCCCCCACCTACGGTGTACCCCTTCGCCAGCGAAGGGGAATTTTAACTTTTCTCTACTGAAACGATGGACTAACAACAACTGGGTGCTGTGTCTTAAGCGTATCGATAACGCCAGCCACTGCCGCCTCTGCCTTAACCTCTTTTAGGTATAGTGCGATAGACTCCCTTATCGGTGCAAGCTCGCTAGCGGCAGGTTTTGCAACGCTATCGACACGTACAACGTATATCATCTTGCCTAAAGGCATAGGGTATGTCACTAAGTCGCCAGCTTTATTTTTAAACAACATCTCTGCAAGATCAGATGCCCAAGCTACGCTAGATGGCATAGCCATACGAGTGAACGCTGGGATCTTCTCAACCGTAGCGTTGAACGCCTTTGACGCACTTGCAAACTCTTGCTCTGTCATGCTCGTAGCTGTTACTTTAGCGTTTACATCAGCTACAGCAGCTTCGAAAGCCTTGTCGGTCTTGTAATCCGCTATAACTCGTTCACGAACCTCACTAAGCTCTGGAAGCCTAGAATTTACTCTGTCTGCTATCTCAAATATATACGAAGTTCCGTTAATTTCAAGGATCGGGCTGACCTCTGTCTTGCCTAGGGTAAATAGGGTCGATCTAATGTCTGGATCAGTAATGAATGCATTGTTGCTATCTTCTGCTATAAACGCAGTCTCAACAGCGGTGAATTTCTCTGGATTTTTTGCCAAGTATGCGGTGATATTTCCAGTGGAGAGAACCTCTCTGTAGATACCGTATATATATGTGCGATATGCGCCAGTGCGAGCGTCATCCTCCATCGACATGCGGATACCGTCCTTCACGTCGTCGTAAGGGGTTACACGTGCCTCTGTGTGATTGTCCACACGGAATATTGCGTATCCCTCTGGAGTTTTGACTATATTAGAAACTTCGCCAGATTTAAGAGCGAATACTGTTGCAAGCTCCGCTGGAAGCTCACCCTCGGGGCGAGCGATCTTGCCGATGAATCCGCCATTTGCGGCGAACTCATCCTCTGAATATTGGCGAGCTACATCTGCAAACGATTTATTTGCCTTTAGATCTGCAAATGCGGCACTAATCTTGTCTTGAGCCTTTTTGTCGGTTTCGTTATCGCTGCCAGCTGGCACCTTAACGTAGATTTCGCTAAGATCAAGTAGCTCTGGCTCTGAAAAAGCTGCGGCAGTAGCGGTATAACGCTCTCTGACCGCCTCATCGCTCACCTGCGGAGTATATTCAAAGCTAGTTGGATTAAAGGTGACATACTTTAGCTTAACCTGCGGTGCAATACGGTAGCGCTCCTGATTCTCTGTAAAGAATGCATTAAGATCTGCGTCAGCAGGGTTGCTAGCATTTATATATGCGGCAGTAGGCACTGCGAAGTACGAGGCGGCAAGCTTTGTATTTTGATATACAAACTCCTCCTGCACCTCTTGATCTGTTACGCTCACAGAATCTCTGATAAGCTGAACCATCTTATTGATCTTTATCTGATCCTTTACAGAGCTTTCATAGGCCGCTGGGGTGAGTCCGTTATACTCGAGGGCTGTCTGATAATGCTCGATATCAAAGACGCCATTTGTCATGAACGCCTCTGTTTGAGTGATCGCAGCAGCAGTTTCGACGTTGCTTACAGGGATCTTTAGGCGATTCGCCTCCAGAAGGAGCAGCTCTGAATTTATTACCTCACCAAGGAACCATTGACGGAATCCGTCGCCCATAAGGGTTCTGGTCTCTGGATCAACGTTGCTCTCTCGGTTTTGATATTCGCTATAGCCGATAGTGCGATCGCCGATCTTCACAGCGAACGTTTCGGCGGTAGTCTTCTCTCCAAGCCCCCAAACGACAACGATTGTAGCTAAGAATGCAAAGATTACAAGCCAGAGAAATAGGTTGAGGAACCTTCTGTGCTTACGCATGGATGTTAACATATGGACATACTCCCAGTATCGTTATATTTCATAGTGGTCAGGCAGGGAATCTCCAACACCCAAGCAAACGAATTACCGCTGCTGCCTTCCGACCCTGACGGGGTTCACCCGCAACCTGCTGCGAAGCCCCTGCCTGACCGCTATGAGATATAACTTAATTTAGTATACAAAAATATGAGCAAAACTCACAAGAATACGGTTTATAACCTATTTCACACAGTTTAGCAAGTTGTTTTTAGATGGAAAAGGGGCGAGCCAAATCCCCCTCTCCCGTCCTGCGGACACCCTCCCCCAAAGGGGGAGGGGAAACGATCAATTTTATCTCTTAAAGAACTTCTTGTTTATGCTGTCGATTACTACTGCGATTGCTCCATCTCCTGTCACGTTGCAGGCGGTGCCGAAGCTATCGATTGCAATATATAGTGCGATCATAAGCCCCACCTCTGCTGGTGAGAAGCCAAGAACTGTCTGGAGAACGCCTATCGCCGCCATAATCGCCCCACCAGGTACCCCTGGAGCTGCAACCATCACTATCCCAAGTAGCAGGATAAACCCAACGTAAAGCCCTACTTCGTGCGGCAAGCCGTGCATCATGCAGATCGCAAGGCTGGTAGCCGTTATCTTCATCATACTACCAGATAGATTTATCGTGGCGCATAGCGGAATACAGAAATCTGCAACATCTGGCGATACACCGTTCTTCTTCGTCTGCTCAAGCGTTACAGGGATCGTTGCCGCAGAGGATGATGTGCCTAGAGCTGTCATATACGCTGGCATCATCGTTAGTAGCAGTTTAAATGGATTTTTCCTGCCTACAAGCCCTGCAATGCAGTATACCGCAAGGAGGAAGATAACGTGCAGTACGAAGATCACCATTATAATCTTGCCGAAAACTAAGATAACCTGAAATGCTGCACCAGAGTGCTTAATATTTAAAAATATACCAAAGATATAGATCGGAAGGAGTGGGATAATAATCGATACGATCAGTCGCTCGATAATTACACGAAACTCTGCAAGCCCACTTTTCAGAGTGCTTCCGCCGAATAGCGCAATCCCTATCCCTAGAGTGAAAGCTAGGATAAGCGCAGTCATAACATCAAACACTGGCGGCATTCCTACAGAGAAGAAGGGCGTTAGTAGTCCTATCTCGGGGCTTTGTACCTCGCTTATCACATCTGTGCCGAGTAGCGTTGGGAAGATCGCCGATGTCGTCAAGTATGTAGAGAAGCCTGATAAGAGCGTTGAGCCGTACGCAAGGGCGACTGTAAGGGCGAGTAGCTTCCCTGCATTTTTGCCTAGATCGGCGATACTTGGAGCGACTAGACCCAATATTATCAACGGAACGCAGAACCCTAAAAAGTTAGAGAATAGTCCGTTAAATGTAACAAATAATCTAACAACCAACGCTGGAAGCAGATCCCCTACTAGGAGCGCAAGCACGATCGATATGATAACCTTCGCTAGCAAGCTAATCTTTGGTATCTTCATACTACTCTCCACGAACGATAGTTGTCATAGTTGCGTATACCCCAAGTATCATCTTTGTTTCATAGTCAACGACTGCGACCTTTGTGATCCCTGCCGCCTTTGCCGCAGTGTCGACGCTACAATCCCCTATAGCGACTAGCCCTAATATGCTTGTGCATACGGCTCTCCCCTCTTTCGTCCACGTAGCGGTATCGCTGACGTGCAATGGTGCCTTAAGATCAGAGTATAAAAAACCTGTAACTGGCGCCATCGCCACCGCTCCACAGCCAGAGAGGGCGATAGTTGACGCAAAGATAATAGAAAAAAGTAAAACTTTCATAAGATAAACCTCCTAGAATAGGGTAATTATATATTTATTAAGATTATTTACAAGTTAATTTCATCGTATTCATACACAACTCCATCGATCTGGGCGTGGGTGATAATAATACTACCCTCGCCGCAGGCGATCTCTACACCGTGATTGCCCTTTGATAGTATCTCCCCTGGCTCGCCCTGCACCCCTGCCCAACTTTCGCAGATACTTCTCCATACGTTGATCTTTTTGCCGTTATGATAAAAGAATGCTCCGAAATATGGATAAGAGTATGCTCTGATCGTGTTATGTACGTATAGTGCGCCCATGTTTAGGTCGATAAAGCCGCTTTTTTGCCGTGTGCGCTGCACATGAGTTGCCAACGTCTCATCTTGCGGCGTAGCCTCTGGCGTTGTTCCTGCCGCAAGTTCAGCTATCCAGCTCGCTGCAAGCTCTGCACACTTTGCGATATAATCTGATGCACTGTCGTTTAGGTCGATGGTGATTTTGGATTGATATAAGATGTCGCCGCCATCTATCACGCCGTTATCTCTATAGAGCGACACACCGCCGATCGATACCCCTCGCAGAAGCTGCTCCGATACCGCTCCGTAGCCTCGGTATAGTGGCAGTAGTGATGGGTGAATATGGTACACGCTCTGGGAGGGGAGATTATTAATATGAAAAAAGTCTTTCGTCCAATCGGCGCAGATGATTAGATCATCGGGGTGAACCTCGATAAGTTCGGGGTTATAGCTTCGTTCGTTGATATATCGGTATGGGTACCCCTCTCGCAGGAACTGTTTCGATGTTTTGGTGCGAGAGGAGTCGTGCGAGTACGTATATACGATAGGTAGTACGCCGAGCCTATCTAAAAAATTGAGGATCGTTTCGCCAAAGAGACCTTGAGTAAAGAGAAGT
>JAITWF010000105.1 GCA_031285415.1 Deferribacteraceae bacterium | reverse complement strand
TGGCTTATCTGAAAAAGCAATTTGCATATTTTGCAAACTGCTTTTTTCATCTAACTCCCCTTCGATAAAGATATTTTTAATGTGACGAGAGATCACGCTAACGCTACGGTCAAATAATTTTGCCATCTGTGCCTGTGTAAGCCATAGGGTCTCGCCCTGCATAGATACATCTATCTTTGCTTTACCATCAGCGGTTTGATATATAACTATCTCGTCTACATTTTTCTTCATTCATACACCCTCGGGATCCTGCCTGATATACCGCAGAGGATCTCATAGTCGATAGTGCCGCACCGCTCGGCTAGCTCGGCGGTGGTTACATGCTCGCCCATAATCTCCACCTCCATGCCGTAGGCGCCCTCCCCTATGGCGGAGAGATCGATCATCGTCATATCCATGCAAACGGTACCGATAACAGGGCAGTATTCGCCGTTAACGTACATTCTGCCATTATTGGTAAGCCGTCTGTCGTACCCATCAGCATATCCGATCGGCACAACCCCAACAATGCACTCTTTATCCGCCTGAAAGAGTCTGCCGTAGCTTACCGACTGCCCCTTGGAGAGCCTTTGCACATGCACGATCTTGGAGTATATACTCATCACAGAGCTATAGAGGATAATCCCTGGGCGTACGAATGGATGAGTATTATTGCGCATTAAGATACCAGCGGAGGCGTAGAGGCTAGTTTCGAAGCCTTTAAAATTAAACAACGACTCCTGAAACTCTGTATATTCTGGGTCGACAGTTGCCAAGTGGCTCATTACGTGGTCTATCTTGAATCGTGGATACCGCTTGATAAGATCTATGTTGGGGGGGAAACCTAACCTCCCCATCCCTGTATCGATCTTCAATACTATAGGTGCATGTAAATCTTTATTCGCAAGGTATTCATGATAAGATCGTGCGATCTCATCGTCAAATATAGATATATGGAGGTTGAGATCTGTTACATACTGGTAAAAATCTCTATCGACGTAGCCTAGAATTATAATACGTACAGAGGGCAACACCTCTCGCAGTGCCATAGCCTCTGCAATCGTTGCCACAGCAAAGCTCTTTACATTGCATGTGTCATATGCATGTTTTGCAAGCCTCACCATCCCATGCCCATATGCGTCCGCCTTTACAACCGCTATTATATCGGCGTTCGACTGCTCTCTGACGGCATTGATATTGCTCGCAAATCGATCGAGATCTATTCTAGCGTAGGTTGGACGCAAGTTTTTAGTCGACATATTACTCCATGTATAAAATTCTTAGATTAGATGCACCGCAAGGCGGCTTTTTAAAACTTAACCGCAGTGTACATAGAAGTACATGAGGATTAAGTTTTAAAAAATAACACAGCGGTGCGCTAATATAAGGATTTTATCTCCTTAATCAAGATCTTTAACATCTCCACTCACCTCTATAATCCCTGCGGAAAAGAGCAGATACGCACGAATGAACGGATCTAATCCGCCATCCATAACGGCGTCTACGTTGCCAGTCTCGTGTCGAGTGCGCAGATCTTTCACCATCTTGTATGGGTGCATTACGTACGACCGAATCTGGCTCCCCCAACCGATATCAGATTTTGAAGCCTCGATCTTATCCTTCTCAGAGTTACGCTTATTCATCTCGTATTCGTATAGTTTAGAGCGCAAGATCTTCATTGCGTGTGCTTTATTCTTATGCTGGCTCCGCTCCGTCTGACACGTCACCACGATCCCTGTCGGTAGGTGTGTGATCCTTACCGCAGAGTCGGTTCTATTGACGTGCTGCCCCCCTGCTCCGCCAGCTCTATACGTATCGATACGTAGATCTGATTCGCTGATCTCGATCTCCACATCGTCGTCTATCTCTGGCAGTACAAAGACGGAGGCAAATGATGTATGCCTGCGGCTTTGCGAGTCGAACGGTGATATGCGCACAAGTCTATGCACGCCCGACTCCCCCTTTAGGTAGCCGAAGCTGTAATCGCCAATGATGTTGAAGGTGATCGACTTTAATCCAGCCTCCTCACCCTCTAGCATATCGAGTACCTCAAGCTTGAACCCCTCGATCTCCGCCCAGCGGTTGTACATCCGATAGATCATCGACGCCCAATCGTTCGATTCGGTGCCGCCAGCTCCAGAGTGTATCGTTACAATAGCGTTATTGCTATCGTGATCACCATTTAGTATCAGTTTAAGCTCAAAATCATCTGCCATCTTGGCAAGAGTTGCAATGTTCTGCTCTAGTTCAGCAAGGAGGCTATCCTCCCCCTCTCGATAAAGCTCCCACAGTACGTCGCAGTCGTCCATCTGAGTTTTAAGCTTATTCCAATCGGCGAGATACTTCTTATAGCTCGATTGCTCTTTTAATAGCAGTTTCGACTCTCGTTTGCCCCAAAAATCTGGATCAGAGGCGGAGATATTATCGATCTCTTCGATACGTTTAATAACTTCGGTCTCCTTCACAGCAGACACGAAGCTATCGATCATCTTACGGATTCTATTTATCTCTGATAAAATTTCTTCAGGCTGCAACTTATATACTCCTTAACATAGCAATTTCATCACAATCAGGATACTTGACGCACTTCAAGCAATCCGTCCACATCTTCTTCGGCAGCACATCTTTAGTCACCACGCCGAAGCCGAGTTTAGAGAAGAACTCCTCCTGATACGTCAGGGTAAAGACCTTTTCAAATCCCATCTCCCTAGCCCTATCGAGCTGGCTAGCTACAAGCTGTCTACCGATCCCATGCTTCTGATAATTAGAATTAACCGCTAGCGAGCGAATCTCCGCAATATCCTCCCACGTGGGATGCAGAGCGCATACACCAACTATTGCGCCATCGACCTCGTATACGAAATATTCAAAGATCTTCTCGTATACATCGTTCACGCTCAACACTAACATCTGCCCCTTTGTGGCAAACGCATTTACAACGGTCTGGATCGATTTAGCATCTTTAATAGTGGCTGCTCTTATCATTTTGTATCTCTATATAGTTTATACTGTATCGAATCGACAAGCGCCTGATAGCTAGCGTCAACGATGTTTGCCGCTACGCCGACGGTACTCCACGAGCTATTATCATCGTTCGACTCCATCAGCACCCTTGTGAGTGCGCCTGTGCCGTCGCTTCCATCGAGTATTCGCACCTTGTAATCCACTAATGACATATCCTTTAGCGTCGGGTAAAACTTTATCAACGCCTTGCGTACAGCGTTATCGAGGGCGTTCACAGGGCCGTTCCCCGTTGCGGCAGTATGCTCCACCTCGCCGTTCACCGAAAGCATAACGGTCGCCTCCGCAAGCGGTGTCTCCACAATACTGCGCTTCTCGTCGATCACTCGATAGCTTATCAGATCAAAGAAGTGCGGCACCTTGCCCATAGCAGATAGGATCAGAAGCTCAAACGACGCCTCCGCCCCCTCGTACTCGTACCCCTTATTCTCCATATACTTTAGCTTTGCAAGTAGCTCGGTATAGTTATCGTTATCGACATCTAATCCGTACGAGTTTGCTTTATACACAAGGTTACTTCTGCCAGAAAGGTCTGAAAGAAGCACTCGTTGCGTATTTCCAACAGATTCAGGGCGAATATGCTCGTAGGTAGCGGCGTTCTTCATAATAGCAGATACGTGTACCCCACCCTTATGCGCAAATGCAGATCTGCCCACATACGGCTGACGGCTGCTCGGCGTGATATTTCCAAGCTCATTTACAAATAGCGATAGCTCTCGAAGCTCCTGCAAATTAGCGGCAGGTACGCACTCGTAGCCGTATTTAAGCTGCAAGTTTGGGATGATAGAGCATAGGTTTGCGTTGCCGCACCGCTCGCCAAGCCCATTTATAGTGCCCTGTACATGTCTAGCGCCGTACTTTACCGCTAAGATCGAGTTTGCAACGGCAGATTCACAGTCGTTATGGCAGTGTATCCCCAAGGGCAAGCCTGGATGGCGGTTATTTACAGCGTTTATAATATTAATAATCTCATCTGGCAGAGTGCCGCCGTTCGTTTCGCATAGCACGAGGCAATCTGCCCCAGCCCCTGCGGCAGTCTCCAATACCTTTAACGCATATTCGGGGTTCGCTTTATATCCGTCAAAGAAATGCTCTGCGTCGAAGTAGACCTTATCGGCACGCCTCTTTAGATACTGAACGGTGTCGCCGATCAGCTCTAGATTCTCATCCAGAGAGATCTTTAGTGCCTCGGTCACGTGCATATCCCACGATTTACCAAATATTGTCAGGTTCGGCACATCGGCTGCTAGGAGCGACTGGATAATTTTATCCTCTTCGCACGTCATCTTCGCACGGCGAGTGCTACTAAATGCAGAGATCTTATCCTTTGGAATATCGCTACCGTTCAGCCGTTCAAAGAACTCGATATCTCGCTGGTTCGACCCAGGCCAGCCACCCTCTACGCAGTCTATACCGAAATCTATCAGTCGTTTGGCTATGCGCAGTTTATCGTTAACGGTAAAGTTAACCTCCTCCGCCTGTGTGCCATCTCGCAATGTGGTATCGTAGATAAAAACCTTATCAGCCAATGTTATCTCCATGATCGATAAATGCGTCGTGCAGCACTCTGACTGCAAGCTCCGCAAACTTCTCCTCGATTATACAGGAGATCTTTATCTCGCTTGTGGAGATCATCAGTATATTTATATTGTTGTCCGAGAGGCTTTTAAACATCGTCGCCGCTACGCCAGAGTGGCTTTTCATCCCTATACCAACGATAGAGACCTTTGCGATATCCTCATCTGTCTCGATCTTTAGGCTACCGAGAGTTTTTGCAAGGGCGTTGCAGGTCTTTAGGGCAGCAGGAAGCTCTGTTTTAGAGACTGTGAAGGAGATATTTGCAATTCCATCCACTCCAAAATTCTGTATAATCATATCAACGTTGATATTTGTGCCACCAAGAGCAGAGAACACCTCAGCTGCCACTCCAGGACGATCAGGAAGATCTCGCAGAGTAATCTTAGCCTGATTTTTATCACTCGTTACCCCTGAAACAGCTATTTTTTCCATCTTTGCCATCTTTGCCCCCATTTTTGACGTCACAAGTGTTCCTGGCTTGTCCTCCAGAGAGGAAAGCACCATTATATCTACATTATAGTTCATCCCAAGCTCTACACACCTTGATACAAGCACCTTTGCACCCAAACTTGAAAGCTCCAACATCTCCTCATGAGAGATCACATCGAGCTTCTTTGCATGGCGCACGTTGCGTGGATCTGCTGTATATACGCCATCTACATCGGTGTAGATCTCGCAAACATCGGCGTGAAGAGCAGCGGCAAGAGCCACAGCTGTGGTATCAGAGCCACCTCTACCGAGTGTCGTCACATCGCCACTTTCGGGGCAATATCCCTGAAATCCAGCTACAACGCACACCATACCGCTATCAAGAGCAGCTTCAAGGCGTTTTGTCTCTATCTTTGAGATTCTGGCCTTTGAGTATTTATTATCGGTCTCGATCCCTGCCTGTGTGCCTGTGAACGACATCGCTGGCACGCCGAGCTGTTTTATCGCCTGTGCAAGGAGAGGCACATTCGAGGTCTCCCCTGTGGATACCATCTGGTCGTACTCACGCAGATCGTAGTCCGTCGTCAGCTCTTTCAGCATGTTTATAAGTTTATCAGTAACGCCAGCCATAGCAGAGGCAACTACCACTACCTTATTGCCAGCATTTCTCTTCGCCACAACCTTTGCGGCGACGTTTTGAATTCTCTCAACATTTGCGACGCTGGTGCCGCCGAATTTCATTACAACTATTCCCATAAGCTATCCCCTTATCAATAGTACCACTCCCCCCTTGAGGGGGAGTCGACAACTTGTTGTCGGTGGGGGGTCAAGACCCCTCCCCGAAGCTAAAGCTTCGACCCTCCCTCAAGGGGAGGGTAGTATTTATTTTATGAACATCTCCGCTATCTGATACCCATCCCTCAATTCAAACGACGGATCAATAAACTCGCTATACGTCTCATTTCCATCAGGCTCCACCCCTGCCCCATATATAATGGCTGGCACTGGCGACGCCGTATGCGTTTTAGTGCGTATCGGCGTTGGGTGGTCTGGCATTAGAAGTATCCGATGTTCGCCATATTTCGCCATACCATCCATAATTATCGGCAACATTATCGAATCGATTCGCTCCACAGAGGCGATCTTATGCTCGATACTCCCCATATGTCCCGACTCATCTGGCGCCTCTACATGCACAAATATGTAATCTTTATCTTGCAGAGCATCCACCGCATACTGCGCCTTCCCTGCGAAGTTTGTATCTATAAAGCCTGTCACCCCTGGCACGTTGATAACATCCATCCCTGCGCACAGCCCGATCCCTTTGATCAGGTCGACAGCCGCTATCACTGCGCCATTCAAGCCATACATCTCTTGAAACGTAGGCATTGCAGGGCGTTTCCCCTGCCCCCACAGCCAGATCCCTGTAGCCTTGCCAGTTCCCTCGCTAAAGACCTGCGCTGCTTTCTTCATAATACCGTTTATATAGTCAGAGTCTTTCCCCTTCGGCAGATATCCAACGATCGGTTGCCCTGTAATATCGTGCGGAGGAGTTGTTTCAAGCTCTAGATCTCTACCTCGCACCACCATCAGGTGTCGATAGCTTAACCCTTCGTAAAACTCTACTATATCGCCCTTAAAAAGCTCTTTTAATCGTGAAATAGCCTCGTGCGCACTCTCTTGGTCTATATGATGTGCACTAAAATCATCCATCGTAGAGCCATCTGGCGAAAGCGTCACAAGATTGCAACGAAATGCCATATCCCCCTCGCCAAGCGGAATACCCATACTGACCGCCTCTAATGGGCTACGTCCAGTGTAATATTTGCGAGGATCGTATCCAAAGACCGATAAATTGCAGATATCACTCCCTGGGGGAAACCCCTCAGGAGTAGTATACACAAGCCCAC
Organism: Deferribacteraceae bacterium; assembly: GCA_031285415.1. Classification (GTDB taxonomy): domain Bacteria; phylum Chrysiogenota; class Deferribacteres; order Deferribacterales; family JAISNW01; genus JAITWF01. The sequence continues at coordinate 15,519 of JAITWF010000105.1, read as the reverse complement.
ACCTGCCAGCCTTTGCAAGCTTGTTCATATTAGGCGTTTTGGCGTACTCTATAATAGTTTTATCCCCTAACGACGGCTGACGTTCATCCGCCATACCGTCGCAAAGGAGTACCAGATATTTCATTATCTCAAACCTTCCACACGAATCACAACAGTTTTATCCTTTATAAATGGCAGTTTGTCGATCTCGTCCACTGCATTGCGAATCTGTTTGCCAGTAGCGTTATGCGTCAAGAATACCAGCGGAAGCCCATCCTGCCCCTCTTTGCCACGCTGAATTGCGCTACTAATACTTACATTATTAAGCGACATAATCCCTGCAATCGTCGAAAGCACTCCAGGGTTGTCCTCTACATTAAATCTCATGTAGAATGATGATACTGTATCGTCGATATTCACGATAGGGTAGTGAGATTCGATGGCCTGCGCAAAACCCAATGCAGGCACCCTCTCCTTGCAACCGCTAACGATATCTCTAGCGATATTCACGATATCCGCAACAACCGCACTGCTCGTCGGTGTGCCGCCAGCCCCTCTACCGTAGTGCAGAGTAGTACCTACAACGTCGCCCTTCACCTGTACAGCGTTAAATACATCGTTCACTGCGGCTAGCTGAAAGCGATTTGGTATCATCGTTGGGTGGACACGCACCTCGATAGAGCCGTTGCGCTTTTTAGCGATAGCAAGAAGCTTTATCGTGCAATCAAGCTCCTTTGCAAAGTCGATATCAACTGTAGAGATATTTGTGATCCCCTCGGTGTACACCTTGTCGAACTCCACCCATGTACCGAAAGCTATCGACGAAAGAAGTGTTAATTTATGAGCCGAATCGATCCCCTGCACGTCGAATGTAGGATCCGCCTCGGCGTATCCAAGCTTCTGTGCGTCTGCAAGGACATCTTTATAATCTTTCCCCTCTTGAATCATACGAGTGAGGATATAGTTGGCTGTGCCATTTATAATACCATCGATCTCTTCGATATTATTCGCCGCCAAGTCCTCTTTTAAGACTTTGATTATAGGGATACCGCCGCCAACGCTTGCCTCAAAGGCAACCTGTACACCCTTTTCGATAGCCTTATTGAAGATCTCTTTGCCATGCGTGGCTAGAAGTGCTTTATTAGCAGTAACGACGTGTTTCCCCTGCTCGATAGCTGCTAAGATGAAAGTTTTTGCGTGAGTGTAGCCGCCGATAAGCTCGACTATTATATCGATCTCTGGATTGTTGATAAGCTCCATAGCGTCGGTTGTTTTTATCGCAACGCCATTCAGTAGCTCGTCATTATTGTCAATGCGAATATCTGCTATGCCGACAAGGTTTACCGATATTCCACTTTTCTGTAGTATAGTCTCTTTATTCTTTAGAAGGGTCTCGATCGTGCCTCTGCCCACAATACCGCACCCGATAACGCCAACGTTCACCTGTTTAGCCATAATACCCCTCCATTAAAACAATTCCCTAGCATATATTTACAGTAATATATGGGATTAAGTCAAGGATAAAGGAAAAATGTATGAACTGTTTGCTTGTAATAAGATAAAATTGTGATATATTATCCTTAGGAGCAGGGGAGTCTTGCGACTCCCTTTTCGGAAACTTAGAACCACTCAATAGTGATTTTAAGCCTTCCTAGCCAGAAGATCAGGCGGGTCAACGCTTTCTTCCGTGTGCTTTGCTTAGGCATAAGCACCTCCTAAGGACGAATTTAGGGTGAGCCTTTCAGCTCGCCCTATTTTCTTGTTACAATCTCACTCCCCTACCCTATATATATGAAGCTCCTTCGGCTTTAGTGGATTGCCAGTTTTAAACTTCTTTATAAACTCAATTTTACCGAATGCTTTGAGTAGCTCTTTCTGTTTACCTTTATTCCAGGCACCCATATAATATCCCTTCATCGTTGAGTAGTCTGTACCATTGTCCCACAGATTAAACTGATTAAATCTCGCCCCCACAGGCACATATACCCTAGGATGTCCATCCAGATAGTATGTCATTATCGACGCATTTATAAGGTAATCGCTGAAAAATTTCGTATCGTTATCCACCACCATCACGCTCTTTAGCTCTTCAACCGCCTCTTTATTCCCCTTTAGCCTTAACGATATATTAATGCTATCAGGAAGTGGCAGAAATGGGCTAACCAACAGTATCACTGTCAATACCCCTGCGAAGATCGCTCCAGCCTTAAAAAGCCTCTTATGATACCCTGCCGCTATATAGACCGCCATCATAGGGAACGCCGCTAAAAAGCCGATAATAGGCCAGTTTAGCTCCATCTTCTTGAATAGCCCCTTGTATAGAAAAAATACGATCGGCACAAGGAATAGTGTTAGCAGAAATTTAAACCACTGCTCCCTTCGATATCCTTTAAAGTAGAAGCTCGCCTTGTACATAATAAAGGCGAAGATCGGCGTTGGCAGAAGCTGTATGCCGCCAAGGAGTAGCAGCCACTCATCCCAAAGAATTTTAAACGAGTCGGAGGTGCCGTGCGTATACTGAAATTTAATACTAATCCAGTCGTTCTGCATATTCCATATAACGATCGGAATCACGCCGCATGCGCCGATAATGGCAGCAAGCCACATATATTTGTTTTTGAAAAGTTTCCTATCAAAAACAAGCATGTATATAAATAGTGAGCCGATAAAGAGTACAGCTGTATATTTACTTACTATCATCAGTGCTATCGCAACGCCAGTCAGTATAAAGTAGCGATTGCCCTCTCCAGAGATTGCTAGATATCCCCAATAGAGTGCAAAACACCAGAATAGCATAAGTGGGCTATCGGGTGTGACAAATGCATACCCCATTGCAGCGGCAGGAAGCACAGAGAAGGCTATAAATAGTATCCAGCCAGCCCTTTCGCCACCGATTCGATAGCTCAACATCGAGAGGGCATAGCAGGCACCACTCATGCATAGCACCGTAGTCGCTCTAACCGCCCCCTCGCTATCGCCTAAAAATGACAACGCCTTTATCATCCACGCAATCATTGCAGGGTGATCAAAGTACGACCAATCAGGATATACGCTCCAGAGCCAGTAGTACGCCTCGTCAGGGTGTAGTGGAATTAGGAAGTTGTATATCCCATGAACCACGGCAGCAGCTAAAAGTGCAAATAGAAGTTTTGTTCTAAAGGTCATTATGATCTATCCAATACCCCTGAAACGACCACTGCCACACTCTCTGGCGTGATACGCTTCAAACATACATTGTCAACACATGTAGTCTTACGGTGGTTGGCAGCACTAACGCATGGCGAGCAGGATAATCCGCTAAAAAGAGGAGTAGTATTGCCTAATGAGCCGTATAGAGCTGGCGTTTCAGGTCCAAAGAGGACAACCGAGTGTAGATCGGTGACAGCGGAAAAATGCCCTGGCCCTGAATCGTTCGTAAGCATAACCTCTGATATGGCGTAAAGGCTCAACATCTCCTTTAGCGTCCCCTTCCCTGTGAAGTTAACGCACCTTTCGTTAGCTGTAGCTGTGCATATAGTTGCCGCTAGCGGCGATTCAGAGCGTGCGCCAGTCAGTAGTATTATAATATCGGGATATCGTGCTAGCATTAGCTTGATAAACTCGATAAACATCTCCTTTGGCCATCTGCGCTGCGGCAAAAGGTCGCTAGCGTTAGGGTTTACAAGCACTATGCGTGGAGTATTTGCTCGCCATCCCTCTGGGGCAACCTCATCGATCCGTTTTCTCATCGTCTCCTTTGCGTCATCTGTGATTACAGCCTTTGTTAGCACCGTTTCACTATCATCCACAAGGGTTTTAGAGTACGGTTTTCCGTCGGAATCCTCACTCAAGCTATTCACCATAGCGATAAAATTTTTGGATATATGCATATGCGGATTGTACGTTATGCGATGGGTGAGCATTTCGCCACGGTATAGCCCCTCGCCGTAGTATCGATAGTAGCCCACCTTGTGATTTGCTCCAGAAAGACCCGTCAAAAGAGCGGTAAAGCGAGAGAATAACTCGATATCGATAACGGTATCGATCCTCTTCTTTCTAGTCCATAGAAGGAAGTGCACAGTATCTGTTATAAGGTGTATCCCCTCGGGGCGTATCGTGAAAATATTTTCATCTGGAATCGTGTTAAGGAGATCTAAACTGGGCTTATTCTTCTTGAATATTACGAAGAATAGATTTGCATCGTACTCCCTCTGCGCCTTACGCATTGCAGGATCAGCAAGGATTGCGCTCCCCATCTCGGAAAGCTCTATAAAGAGTATATTTTTAGGCTTCTCCTCTTTTTTATGACGGCAGAAGAGCTTTGAAAAGATCGTCGCAACGAAACATAATGGGGTACCAGCATATCTATCTATCGCTCGCATTGTATTAACGTTCATAAACTACCTCAAATATAACCTTAAATATACTCTATTGCGTGCAAAATTGCAAATAAGATTCTACCAACCGATCAGGATCGGCACAAGGAATGGCACCACGATCGACACAACAACGCCGTGGATAAATGACAATATCGCCGCCTCCGACCCTGCATACCGGCTAACGATAGGCATTGTGACATCCATCGACGTCGCCCCTGCAACAGAGATAGCCGAATATTTGCCAAACACCTTCACAATAAGAGGGATTGTAAATAGCGCAACGGTCTCCCTACCTACATTTGCTAAAAATGCCACTGCGCCTAGATCTGCCGAATGTACCTCCGCCAGATATACCGCCGAATAAGAGTACCAACCGCAACCTGCCGCAACAGCCATCGACTCTCGCAAGCCTAACGGCAGAAATATAGATGCCAATGCTCCACCAGCAAGCGTTCCAGAGATAGTACCGATAGGGATCAGTATTGCGTATAGATTACGCTTAAAGAGCTGCTTCAAAACCTCTCTATCCTTGCTAATCCCATATCCTACAAGGAAGAGCATAAAGCAGAGGCAGTAGTACGGCATATCGTTAGCGATAGGCTCGAATGAGGCTGGAAGTATCCCTAAATAAGAGGAGACAAGCCCCAAAACCATACTGGCAAACATCGCTATCAACATCTTTTAAAAACCTTCACTAATATTGCTGTAAAGCCCACACTGCCAGCACAGGCGCAGATCACTATCACAAGCGCATTAATCCCATACCCTTTGATTCGCCCTGGCAGGTCTGGGGCAAAGCCCAATATAGCACCCATAAAGAATAGCAGTAGCAGTATATTAACGAGCAGAATCCTGCCATGCACCTTGCTATTACTGAATTTAGTAAAAAAACCGAAAAGAAAGCCTGCAACAAGGCAGGCCATAAGTATTGCGTTATTCAGCATACGGTTTTAATTCGCTACGATGTCAAATGGACGAGAGATAAACCAGACTGCCATTCTGCGCCACCCTTCGGTCTGCGGCGGAGTAAACTCACTAAGTAGTCTTGCCTGATTCTCTTTAATTGTTATCGTTAGCTTGCTTGGATTATCAAAATATCTATAAAGCTGCGTCAACGCTGTACGTTCAGCACTTTCAGTGCGATATTGTGTCTGCATTCTGCGATTAAGCCCATTAAGTATGCGAGATTCTGCATCATCTATAGGAATATTAGCATCCTTTGCGAATGCCGCTACCGACCGAGAGGTCAACCCTCCATCAACAAAGGTAAGCCACCCCTGCGACAAAGTTTTGCGATCTATACTCCTAAAAATGTTAGCGATCGATGTTTCATCCACATTAGCGAGAGATATGCGTGCATCCGCCACACCAACGTAATCCATCGTTAAGTTACTAACCAATATATCTAGCTGCTTCTCAGGCGAGAGCGCAAGCCCTAAAACAACGCTACCAGCGATCTCTCGATACCCTACATGCCATAAAGGTGCATAATATCTGCCAAAGATCGGTCTTGTGACTGGCAGAGAGAAGCCCTGCACGTCTGCTACAAGATTTTGCGGCAACGGAGAGCCCTTTTTGTAATCTGATAATACTATCCTCTCCGCCAAAGCTATACCATCGGAGGTACCAACTCGCACATTGGTTATTTCGGCTGTTCTTTTGATAATGTTAACCTTTACATCCGACCATGTGACATCGTAGCCAGTAGTAGCGGTGAATGCGGCAAGCTTCCCCTCTGCATAGTCGTTCACAAACTGCTGCCCTGTAAACGCCCCAAGCCCAAGCACCACAGCCGCTATAGCAACAGCGATCAGCTTGCCCTTCTTACTTTTAGTTTTTATATTATCCTCTGCCATTATAAACCTCCACAACACTCCATCCTAATACTATATCAGAGAAAATAGATCGACACAATCTTAAAATAGTGCTATCTAAAACGCCCTAGGAGGTTTTATGAATCTAAGTGAACTAAGCTGGCAACAGATTAAACCAATCTACTCGAAGATTATTGAACACCCATTTGTTACTGAGCTAATGAATGGCACTTTAGCAGAGGAGAAGTTCGTATTCTATATCCAGCAAGACGCCCTATACCTTGCCGAATATGGCAGAATACTAGCCGCAATCGCAGCTAAGCTATCTGACTCTGCCCATAGCGAAGCGTTTCTATCATTTGCAAAGGACTCTATCGCCGTCGAAAGGGAGCTACACGCTACATATTTGAAAGATAACACCACCAATATCGAACCGTCGCCATCGTGCATGCTCTATACATCGTATCTATGGACACAGATTCAGACTGCACCTATCGAAGTATCCGTTGCGGCAGTGCTTCCATGCTTCTGGATCTACAAAGAGGTCGGAGAGTATATCCTTGCCAATCAAACAGAGAGCGATAACCGCTATCAGGCATGGATCGACACCTACGGCGGTACAGAGTTTGCAGAGGCTGTCAAAATGGCGATAAACATCTACGACGAGCTTGCAAAAAATGCCACAGAGGCGCAAAGGCAGCAGATGATACAGGCATTTACAATCTGCTCAAAGATGGAGTGGATCTTCTGGGATAGCGCATATAGATTGGAACAGTGGGCGGTGTAATCAGAGGTCGTAGTGCGTCCAAAGGCTAAGGATTTTAATAACTCTTTCGTCGTTAACTATTTCATACACTAGACGATGTTTTATGTTGATACGTCTTGAATATGCCCCCTTCAAGTCGCCATGAAGCTTTTCATAGGGTGGAGGCACATGATATGGATCCTCTCGGATGATATCAATAAGTGCCTTCGCCTTATCTGAAAGCCCTGCCGCCTTTAGATTTGAAATATCCTCTGCGGCTTTCTTAGTATAAACGATAGCGTAGCTCACCACTCTATCTCGCTCTCGGGCATACACCTATTAAGTGGCGTGTTTAGCCCCTCCACCACCTTCTCCTTCATCCCTTTACATGAGCAGATAGTAAGCGTTTCTAGAAGCCCATTGTAGTCAGATTCACTTATAATAACAACATTCCCATCCTTTGTACTCACATTCACAGGCTCATTATGCTGAATGGTTCGCTCTAGCGTATCGTCAAGGTTCTTGCCAAAATCTGCAACGTTTATATTTATCATACATTCACCACAAGCGTAGACTATAGCGCACATATTAGGTTGTCAACCTTTTATATTGAAAAAATATATTTAATATGTTACCTCTATGAAATTATGTAATATATTGGGGGAATTATGAACCGTAGGCTCATTTTGTTATGTGTATCTATCCTGATACTATCCGCTGTGCCAGTATTCGCCGCAAATGGAGATTTAGGGCCTGAAAATGCTAAAATATTTGGTATATTCACTATACTCCCTCCACTTGTAGCGATTGCGCTGGCTTTCCTTACAAAAAATGTTATTTTATCTCTATTTTTCGGCACATTCACCGGCTGCTACATGCTAGAACTGCGCAACGGCAATGTTTTTACCGCATTTATCGACGGCTTTATGCGTATAAGCACAGAGGTGCTTGTATCTATCTCTGACTCGTGGAACGCAGGGATTATCCTGCAAGTACTGATGATCGGTAGCCTTATCGCCCTTATCACACGCATGGGCGGCGTGCATGCCGTGGCAGAATCGATGGCAAAGCTTGCTAAAACGCCACGTAGTACGCAGGTGGTCACATGGATCTTAGGTCTATTCGTATTCTTTGACGACTATGCAAACTCGCTCACCGTAGGGCCTATCATGCGCCCTGTGACCGATAAGATGAATATCTCCAGAGAGAAGCTCGCATTTATCATCGACGCCACCGCCGCACCGATCTCCGGTATGGCACTTATCTCAACATGGATCGCATATGAATTAGGGCTTATAAACGACGCTCTGAACAGTATCGGGGCAGATTTCAACGCCTACGGCATGTTTATCTCCTCCCTCCCATTCCGATTCTACAACATCTTCATGCTAATATTCATCTTCATCGGCGCAATGATGTTGCGTGAATTCGGCTCGATGTATAAGGCGGAGATGAGAGCAAGAGGGGGCGAAGTGCTTCGCAAAGGCTCCACACCGATGATGGCAGAGACGCTGGAGCCTACACACTCTGATAGAATCGCACCTCAAGGAAAGGCTTGGTACGCTATTGTACCGATCATGACGCTTATCGTTGGCGCATTTATCGGCTTCTTCGTAAATGGATACAATGCTATCATGAACGGCGAAGATGAGGCACTTAAAGCTATATTGACCGATTCATTCTCCTTTAACGCCGTTCAGACAGCTTTCGGAGCCTCCGACGCCTCTACAGTTCTCTTCCAAGCAGCTCTTGTGGCTAGTATTGTAGCTATCCTTATAGGACTATCAAAGCGTATATTCAATATAAAAGAGGCTCTCGACACTGCCCTATCGGGGATAAAGTCGATGAATATTACCGCTGTAATCCTCCTCCTTGCATGGTCTATCGCAGGGGTAATTAAAGAGCTTGGCACCGCACCATTTATTGTTGAGAATCTATCGTCGTCAATTCCTGGATGGAGCTTGCCAGCGATAATATTCATCCTCGGTGCGATAATATCGTTCTCCACAGGCACATCGTACGGCACAATGGGGATAATAATGCCATTAGCCGTGCCACTTGCGTGGGCTATCAACCCTGAGCAGGGCTATCTAATCCTAAACATCGGCGCAGTGCTGACAGGGGCGATCTTCGGCGACCACTGCTCACCGATATCGGATACAACGATCCTCTCATCTATGGGGGCGGCATGCGACCATATAGACCACGTCCGAACACAGATGTTGTATGCTATCACGATAGCAATCGTGTCGATCTTTATCTATATCTTAGCTGGATTTGGATTGAACGTATGGGCGGCTATCGCTGTAGGTATCGTGATCGTTGCAATGATTATTAGATTTGTAGGGAAACCAGTTCCTAGTACGATATAAGTATATTAATTGCGTCACTGCGGATATAAATCATATCCCCTCCCCCTTTGGGGGAGGGGAAAACATTAATTTGCCCCCCCTATTTCTTTCTAGTCGTCTGCAATACCCCATCTAACGCATATAGAGCAACGCCCACCCAGATCATCGAAAAGACTATCAATACCTCGGTACTAATAGGCTCTTTAAAGTGAAATACCCCTAATAGAAATGTCACCGTAGGGCTGACGTACTGAATCACCCCTACAGTCGTTAGTGGCAGCTTCTGCACGCCAAAGGCAAAGCCCAGTAGCGGTATCGCCGTCAACGCACCACCCATTGCGATAATTACCTTCATCGATATAGGCTCTGCCATAAACGTTGGCATTACGCCAGATTGAGACATTATAACCACGTACGAAAGAGCAGGAATCAATATTATCAACATCTCAAAAAACATGCCGTCCAGCACGCTCACCTTCACAAGTTTATGCACGGCGGCGTAAAATGCAAATGAGAACGCCAATATTAGTGCAATATACGGCACCTTGCCATACCCTATCACCATATACAGTACACCGATAAGTGCAAGCAAGATCGCCGCCTTCTGCAAAAATCGCAATCGTTCACGAAAGAAGATCATCCCAATCAGTGCATTCGCTAGCGGATTGATATAGTACCCCATGCTCGATTCAATGATATGCGCCGACGATATGGCAAGCAGATATGTAGACCAATTCACAGCGATAAGCATTCCGCAGACAAAGAGCAGAAGAACCGCCCTCTTATCTTTAAATATTGTAGCAACCGTACCCCACTGGCGAGTAGCCGTAATAACCACCGATATAAAGATAAACGACCAGATCACCCGATACGACGCCACTCCAAAGAAGGGTAGATAGAACATCTTCTCCCAATATATCGGTAAAATTCCCCATAGGAGGAATGAAAAAAATGTTGCAAGAAATCCCAATAACGCACTGTTGCTTTGTGTTTCGATTTTAACCATTCACTTTCACTACTCCAACTCATTGCGAAAAGCAAGAAGTTATTATATACTGTGGGTTATGAATTTATCATGTGCAATAATCTCTGGCGGAATGTCTCGGCGTTTTGGGGGCGACAAAACATTGGCGACCCTTCATGGGAAACCGCTTGTGCAGTGGGTGGCGGAGGGGCTAACCTTTGCCACCGACAAGATGATCGTGGCAAAAGAGCCTGCTAAATACGCATTCCTCAACGATATCTCATTCGTAACAGATCTCTACGAGCAGCAATGCCCACTAGTGGGGATCTTGAGCGCATTTAAACACGCAAAGAACGACCATCTATTTGTAATCTCCGCCGATATGCCGCTATTTCCATTCAGTTTGGTGCCTGACATGGCGCAGATGATGGGGGAAGCCGATATTGCAGTGCCTGTTATCAATGGAAAGTACTATCCGTGCGCCGCAATCTATCATAGACGAGTGGTGCCGATCCTTGCCGATAACTTCTCGAAGGGCGTCTATAAACTTATTACAATATTCAACGAATTAAATATAAAAACGCTGAGTGAAGCTTTTTTCACCGATACCAGTGGATTCGCCAATATCAATACAAAAGAGGATCTGGAAAAACTCATACAGCGTATTGACATTATACCTACATAGTATATAATATGGCATAGGTGGTGACATTATGGCACAGGCTATGATCAATATACGCATAGATGAGGATCTCAAAAAAAGCATGGAGACAACATGCCATGATTTAGGCATGAGCATGACCACAGCTTTTACAATTTTCGCAAAAAAAATGAGCCGTGAAAAGCGGATACCGTTTGAAGTGTCTATCGATCCATTCTTTAGCGACAGCAATCTTGCACATTTAGATCGAGGCGTGATAGCCTTAAACGCTGGCAAAGGCGTTGAACATGAACTTATAGATGATGACAAATGAAAAAGATCTGGTTTGATGAGGCGTGGAACGACTATCTCTATTGGCAAACACAGGACAAAAAGACATTAAAACGCATTCACCTCTTGATCAAAGATATAGAACGAAATAGTTTTGATGGAATCGGCAAGCCAGAGGCATTAAAGGGCAATTATAGCGGCTTTTGGAGTAGACGTATCGATGATGTAAACCGTCTAGTATATCGAATAATAGACGACAATACCCTTGAAATTCTTTCATGCAAAGGTCACTATGATGCAGCTTGAATCATTAAGACACGAGATCGACAAGATCGACGACGAGATCGCAAAACTGCTGGATAGACGCATATCTGTGGCTATAGAGGTTGGGAAGATAAAGAAAGCTACAAATATGCCGATATATGCACCTGCCAGAGAGGAGCAGATCTTCGAACGTATCACGAAAGATGTGTCAAATAAGGATGAGATACGAAAGATCTACGAGGCGATATTGACGGTTGTGAAAAATAAGATATTGATTGGTGGGTAAATAAAGTGTATATTTACCCATATAGGTGAGATATATGGAATATGCAAAGCAGATTGTGCCTGTCAGTAAATTCAAAAATAGTGCTGCCGACTATGCTGATATTATAGCTGAAACTAAGTATATCGTCTTGACGCAAAATGGTGAGGCGAAATATGCAGTTGTAGACATTGAGAGATTCCAACATATGGAAGAAAATGAAGAAGCACTGAAAAAAATACAAAATACTATGGCTTTAATGAAACTCTTGGAGATCGGCGAGGAGCAGATAGACAATGGCGAATACCTAACGCTTGAAGAGGCGTTTGATGAAGTTTTGAGAGAAAATGATTAATGAAAGTAATAATCAATCATATTGCCATTAATGACCTACGAAGCATACACTGCTATTATAGAAAAAATGTCAATAAAGAGATTGCTGATAATATTATTAATGATATACAGCAAATAATCGAATCGTTAAAAGATCTTCCCGATAGAGGTGGCTATGTAAATGAGCTACTAGAGCAAGGAAATAGACGGTATAGAGAGATACACTATAACACATATCGCATTATTTATCGTGTTACCGATACCGTGAATATTATGCTAGTTGCTGACAGCAGAAGAGACTTTAGATCAATTTTAGAAGAACGAGGATTTTTATCGTAGCTCACCTACTTAATATATTCGATATCTCTTTCAGCTCATTTTTTATCGTCTGCATAATATCTGCTGGCTCGGTAGATTCAGCGGTTTCAGCCTCTGGAGCCGTATCAGCAGGTTTTTTGGATGCTTTTTCACTAGATAGGCGTTTCTTCGCCCCATCGATAGTATATCCCTCATCGTATATCAATTTCTTTAGATAGAGCAGAAGATCTACCTGCCTACTGCCGTAGTACCTATGCCCTCCAGAGGATCTAGATGGGTTTAAACCTTGAAAGTTCTTCTCCCAAAATCTGATCGTAGAGTGCGTAAGCCCTGTCAGCTTGCAAACTTCCCCTATCTGATAGTATCGCTTACTTATTCGTTTACCTCATCTTTAAATACGTTGCTCGGTCGAAATCCCACCACTGTACGAGGAGGGATAATCTTCTCTTCGCCAGTCTTGGGGTTGCGGCCGATTCGCTGCCCTCGCACCTTTACATCAAAGTTACCAAAACCCGATAGCTTTATCGATTCCTTCCTTAAGATACTATCCTTCATCTCCTGAAATACCATATCGACGATGCTCACAATATCTTTCTTGGTGAGTCCATACTTGGAATGGATGATTTCAACAATGTCAGCTTTAGTCATAACACACCCCTCTATGCAATCTATCTCGGTACAATCCTAAAAACTTTATTGGTAATCCCACTCTCTTGAGCGCAGATCTTAGCTTCATCGGTATTCATACAGCATAGTTCAACATTATAATTCGCAACAGTTTTATTCTCTGCCCTTATTATAATCGCTTGCCCCTGCCCCTCGGCGTACGCTATCGCCTCATCTCGCAGGTTAAACTCAGATAACTTCACAACCTCTGTATCCTCAATAAACAGCCCTGTGCCTGCCGATGGAGCGTAGACCGACCATACCGTCTGATTGGTGGATAGATCTTGAGTAATCGCCGCCTTTACCCCATGAGAGGCTGCAATACTCTGCAAAGTATCGTACTCAATGGCGTTAATACCAGAGATCTGTAGCGAATACGTTTTGACCGCAGGGGTAGGCTTTGCCGCAGGTTTAGCTGGTGGCGGAGGCGGAGCCTTAGGCTTCTCCTCTTTGATAGGTGCTGGTTTAGCTGGCAGAGGCGTAGGTTTAACATCCTCTTTAGGCGCAAGCGATGGCAACACCTCTAGATCGGGCGTTGTATTGCGTATAGGGGTGCTATTGTCGGTTTTAGATGGTACAAATTCGATCACCTGCACCTGCACATAGCCATCCATCGGGTCTTTCGGCGGTGTGATAACAGGCGGTTCCACCTCGTCGATGTAGACGGGTGGTTTATAGAACGGATCATATACAACGATAACAACTGTAGCTACAAGCCCAAAAAAGAGCACAGCAGCGACAAATATAAGGGCAAACTTCTTGGCAAAGCTAAGAGATTCATCTTTCTTGATAAGCGGCGTAATATCGTACTCTACCTCGAGAGACTCTTGGTACCGATATATATCCGCTAGCGTCATATTGTGATTTCGATGAAGGTTTACCTCAAGCATAATAAAAGATATATCATTCTAAATCACTTGTAAATACAATAATTTCAGTCTAATAGATAGTTCTCCTTTAAAAGCGGCGTAAAGAAGCTTGCCTGTTTATTCAGAAAATCGCCTAATCTATGCGGTCTTATAAGCTCTGGCACTAGCCCATTTGACACTAAAAATGTCTGAAACCTGCCAGATGTCAGTACCTCACTAAAGGTATCGTACAGAACTGCTATCTCCTCTGGATCAAGCTCCTCCTGCGTCTCTGGCGGTGCCATCAGCATCCACCATGTGCCAGCGGAGATATTCACACCGTAATCTTTGCACCTCGGCACATCTAAGATCTCGGTATCGCTCATAATACACAACACCTTGACATTATCGGGTAGCTGCGTGGTGTATCCTGCTATTATTGCGTCCACTGCGCCAGTGGTGAGTGCATTATAGATCTTGAGGCTATCGCTAAACTGCTTCAAGGTAAGCTTCGCCTTGACGCTATCTGTAAATGCCGTAGCCGCCTGATACCATACGCCGCTCATAGAGGAGCTACCGATGTTTATACCATCGGGGGTCTCAGATTTTGCAACGATAGCGGATATATTATCAAGTGAGCTATCTTTGCGCACCATCAGAGCCGCTGGCATATGTATAACGCCTGCTATAGGGGTGAAATCGTTTGTCTTCCACTCAACTCGCCCCATTAACGGCAGGGTGACAACCTCTGTCGGCGCTAAGACTAGAGTATATCCATCGGGATCCTCTCTGAACGCCCTATTTAGCCCTGCGGCATTACTAACGCCAGGGATATTTTTAACGGTTACTTCCACGCCAAGGAGCTGCGAAGCCTCTGCGGCGATATTTTTGGCGATCGTATCGCTTACGCCTCCAACGGCGGCTGGAACGATGATCGTTATCGGATCTTCTGGGAAATCATCCCCCCACGCCGCAAGAAATAACGCTGATATTATAATTATAAGTTTCATATAGTTTGTCATGAAAGCCTCCGAATAGATTCTATATACTATAGATGGCTAAAGGTCAAATATCTTATTCACCCTCTGATATCCCACGATCTTAAACTCTTCACTATCGATTGTCAACTCTATGGCGTTTAAGCGTAGCGCACCCTCAAGCTCCACCTTTAGCTTCTGATTTGGAAGTCCGCAAAACCTAGCGATAGATGATGATGTATTCATCCCTAGAGCCGAATCTTGTGCGCAACACGCCCCTACATCTGATATAAAGAATGCGCCGCTCTTTAAGATCCGCTCATCCGCCGTCTGTACGTGGGTGTGAGTGCCGATAATAGCAAACGCCCTATCGCCAATATATTCAGCTAGCGATACCTTTTCGCTAGTAGCCTCTGCATGAAAGTCTACCAACACTCGCCGTCCTTTGCAGTATCTTTCATAAACTTGATCGAATGTAGTGAACGGATCCGCCGACTCTGGCGGCATAAAGACCTTTCCCACGAGGTTTACGATACTAAGAGGTATGCCGTGAATGTCGATATTCACCACCCCTGCACCATCAGCCACATTAGACGGAATGGCAAGCCGACTAAAGATCTCTGGCTCCCTCTTCACATCTTGCTTATCAAATATATGATTGCCGCCAGTAAAGAGATCTATCCCCATATCGCATAGCTCTTTGTACACC
>JAITWF010000090.1 GCA_031285415.1 Deferribacteraceae bacterium | reverse complement strand
GAGGGGTGCCCGAAGGGCGGGGTGGTTTCATATTTTCATAATCAGATACTCTTTCCCATTTGACACATTCAAATTAATCCGTTAGAATCATATACAAACAAATATAATCAAGTTATGTTTTAAAAAAGAAATATAGTAGGAGTGTATTATGCCGCGTAAGGATCTGGTGTCGTACTCAGCCAAAGTTGGCTATCGCAAACACCCTGGCATGGTGATGTGGCTCTTTCACCGAGTGTCGGGCGTACTGATCGGTCTGTTTCTGATCTTCCATCTGCTAGGGATCTCTGGCATATGCAGCTTTGTGGGCGATCTAGTGAAACTAAAGCCTGTAGTTGCCGTTATGTCCGTGCTCTTCGTGCTGCACGCCTTCAACGGAATCAGGATCATCCTTATGGAGTTCTGCTCCTCGGCTGATAGAAAGAAATTTCTGCCACACCTTCTAGCTACCGTTGCTATTGTGGCGGTTGTTGGCGCAATATTTGCGTTCAAGATTATAGCTAGCGGCGCAGCGGCGTAGGGGGCAAAATATGTATAAATATAATGGAACTGGCAACACTGGCTCTTTTGCATGGCTATTTCAGCGCATATCAGGGATAATTATCGCAATATGCGGCGTCATAATATTCTACCAAACGGCGTTCAATGGGGCGCATAACGTAGACGCTTGGCTTGTATTCCCTGTGCTGGCATTTGGTCTATGGCACACATTTTCAGGCTTCAAGATGATCACAGACGACTACGTATCTTGTCGTACCTTTCGCCTGATCCTACAGATAGCATACTGGGGTGCAGGAGTAACACTATTCGCCCTTGGGCTTTCATTCATTTGATGAAGAGGGGAATAAATTTATGAAAATAGAAAATCACGTATATGATGTACTGGTTGTAGGTGCTGGCGGCGCAGGGCTTAACGCCGCACAGGTGGCGTCTCAGTACGTCAAAACAGCCGTTATATCCGAAGTATACCCTACCAGAAGCCACACAATCAGCGCACAGGGCGGTATCTCCGCCTCTCTAGGCAATATGGAAGAGGATAACTGGCTCTGGCACATGTTCGATACCGTTAAGGGTGGCGACTACCTCGGCGACCAAGATGCTTGCGAGTATATGACAAAACTCGCTCCATCGATGATCATCGAGCTTGAACATATCGGCATGCCGTTCAACCGTACCAAAGAGGGGAAGATTGCACAACGCCCATTCGGCGGACACACCGCAAACTTCGGCGAACGCCCTGTTAAAAGAGCGTGCTACGTTGCAGACCGCACAGGGCATGCTATGCTACAGACCCTATTCGAAAAATCAGTGGCGCAAGGCACACAGTTTTATAGCGAATTCTACGCACTCGAGCTTGTCGTAAACAACGGCACAGCCGTCGGCGTACTCTGCTTCGACATGAAATCGGGTCAACTCCATATGTTCCACGCAAAGGCGATCGTCCTCGCCTCTGGCGGAAACTGCCGTATCTTTGAAACCAACTCAAACGCACATATCAACACTGGCGACGGTGTTGCAATGGCAATGAGAGCTGGATTTTCATGGTCAGACCCAGAGTTCTTCCAATTCCACCCAACAGGGATCTACGGACATGGAAACCTCATCACAGAGGCGGTTCGTGGCGAAGGTGGATATCTACTCAATAGCAAAGGCGAAAGATTTATGGAGCGTTACGCCCCTACGATCAAAGACCTCGCTCCACGTGATATCGTATCTCGCTGCATAGGGCAGGAGATCATCGAAGGGCGTGGCTGCGGTGCCAAGAAAGATTATATCAACCTCAAGATCGACCATATGGGACACGATGCAATCATGGAGAAACTCCCAGGTATTCACGAGCTTGCACTTGTCTTTGCAGGTGTCGATTGCACGAAAGAGTTTATACCTATAGTGCCTACAGCTCACTACCAGAACGGTGGTATCTCTACCAACCACTTTGGCGACGTGATCACCGGCAAAAATGGCGAGTACAACACAGTAGTTCCAGGTCTGTACGCCGCTGGCGAATGTGCGGCAAGCGTTCATGGCGCAAACCGACTCGGCACCAACTCTCTACTAGATCTCGTAGTATTCGGCAGAACCGCTGGCGAGAGAGCCGCTAAGTACGCCAAAGAGAATAAGATCACAGATCTACCAGAGAACGCTGGCAAAGAGGGTATGGCACGTTTGACAAAATATGCAAACGCTAACGGCAAATACAGATTCAACGATATCTATGAGAAGCTAACAAACACAATGCAGCTAAATGTGGGCGTTTTCCGCACCGAAGAGCTTATGAAGAGGGCTATCGCTGATATCAACGAGCTTGAGGGGATGTTGAAAGATTATCGTATTGACGATAGATCAACTGTATACAACCTTGATCTTATAGAGGCACTCGAGATAGATAATATGCTGATGGTGGCTAAAACTGCTGCTGTTGCAGCTCTTGCTCGTAAAGAGTCTAGAGGCGGACACAGCCGTGAGGATTATCCAGAGAGAGACGACGCTACATATCTAAAACATACCGAAGCGTCGCTAAATCCAGATGGCAGTATCAATATCGACTACCGCCCAGTGAGACTCACACCGCTAACGGTTCCATCGTTTCCGCCTAAAAAGCGTGCGTATTAAGGAGGCACAGTAGAATGGATAAGGTAACTTTTGAAATATTTCGATACGATCCAGATAAAGATTCGAAACCGTACTATCAGAAGTACGATGTAGAGATTCGCCGCCCAGGGATGTTAATGCTCGCAGGCTTGAATCAGATTAAATGGGAGATCGACCCAACGCTATCGTTCCGCAGATCATGCCGTGAGGGCGTCTGCGGCTCCGACGGTATAAATGTAAACGGCGTAAATATGCTCTCCTGCATGACTAAGATCGAAGATCTCGGCAGCAAACATATCGTAATTCAGCCGCTTCCAGGTATGCCAGTGGTGCGTGACCTTGTGGTGGATGTGGACGATTTCTTTAACAAGTTTATCACTGTAAAGCCGTACCTGATCCGCAAGTCCCCTACCCCTGATGGCGAGTTCTATCAGTCGCCAGAGGATAGAAAGCTTCTGGATGGTCTATACGAGTGTATCCTATGCGGCTGCTGCTCTTCGAGCTGCCCAAGCTACTGGTCAGATAAAGAGTATCTGGGGCCAAACGCTTTCTTGAGAGCGTGGAGATACCTCGTTGACAGTCGTGACGAGGGCGCAGATGAGAGACTGCCGATACTAAACGATAAACATGGCGTATGGCGTTGCCACACGATCTATAACTGTGTGAAGGCTTGCCCGAAAGAGCTGAACCCAACACAGGCGATCACAAGTATCAGAAAGATGATTATGGATAAGCAGTTCTAGAGTAACAGGGAGGGGGGCAGTTAAAAAAATGCCCCTAGTCCCTAGTCACGTCATTGCGGACTTGATCCGCAATCCAGAATAAAAATATTAGGAATACCTATGTTTTAATACTGGACTGCGGCACTGCCGTGAGCTAGGATTGCCGCTATTGCGCAACACGTTCCCTTTGGTCACTTTTAAATAAGCGACTAACAGGAGCGTTTAGCGCAGTGGAAAGGTTGCCCTGTGCAAGCAGTCCGCAGTGACGTTTGCTTTTTGTTCCAAAGATACCCATTCCCCCATTTTTTCTTGTATTTTCCAAATATTATGTTAATATATGATCAACTAAGTATCTGTATAATAGGATAGCTATTTTTATCTATAATATGGGGATAAATATGCAGCGGAATGTCTTGATGTTGTCTCAAGGGCTACTGGATGGATTGAGTAAGCTTTCGATGTTCAGAGATATACCTGCGCAGGTACTGACGGTATGCCTCACTCGCGCTGAAGAGATCCACCTTCTGAAAGATGAGTTAATCTTCTGCCGCAACGAATCGTACCACAAGGGGATCTACTTTGTGCTATCAGGGGCGGTGCGGATGTATACCCCAGAGGGTAGCCTCAATCTGACGACTGGCAACGCTATCGGTATCTCCACATTCCTCGGCAAAACTATGTACACGATGACAGCGGTAGCAGATGTTGATAGCTCCGTTGCCTTCATCGATGAATACTCTATACATAACCTAATGGACAGGGTGCCAGAGTTTAGAGATCGATTTATGCACGCTATTATGAGCCGCATAAACGAGCTAAAATCTATCCCCAACCGCTCTCACCCTGTATCGATGTATCAATCTGTGGCAAGCTGCATGAGTTCGCCACTTATCACATTGCATAACTCCAAAAGCCTTGCCGACGCTGCAAAGATGATGGAGGCGCATAATATCAATGCGCTCGTAATAACAAACCGTAAGCACGTCTTGAAGGGGCTACTGACCTCTAAAGATATCATACAGAGATATCTCTCTAAAGGTGACGTATCCGCCGAGAAGGTGTTGGCAGAGGATTATGCCAATACCGACCCACTTCTACTGCCTAAGGAGTATCCCGTTATGGAGACGCTCGCAGAGATGTTGCGCAGAGGGGTTCGGTACGCCGTTATCGTTCATAAAAATCGCCCTGTGGGTATCGTATCAAAATCCGATATCACTACGATGTTATCTAGCAATAGCAACGTTTTCAATACATATGTATCCTCAGCAAAAACGCTAGAGGCTCTGCAAAGCGTTGTAGACTCACTCCCTAACATCGTTGAAAGCATGATGACAAGCACCTCTATCTTTAGAGATCTCCTATCGTCGCTATCCACACATCATATAATGATACAGAAACAGGCTTTTGAGATCGCAAAGGCGGAGTATAAGCATAAACATAGCGATTTCGAGCCGCAGATCGGCAACTACTGCCTCCTACTGATCGGAAGTATCGCCAGAAGGGAGCTAACACTTGCAAAGTATCAGAATCATCTCCTCGTGCTTAGGCAGGAGGTCTCGGATGAAGATTTTGCCCACTACACTGCACTTGCGAAGCTATTTGCAGAAACGCTCGAGTCGCTCGGATACGCCCACCATCATCTAGGGATGTCGCTGATAAACCCAGAGATGGTGCGTCGAATTGCCGACTGGAAAGAGTTTATCTCCACCAATATTCATAAATCAAATGAGACCAATATTCCATACACTAGAGTCCTCTTCGATTGCGACCGATTTGAGGGGGATGGCAACCTTTTATGGGAGTTTAAAGATTGTATCTACTCCACATTGAAGGAGAAGACGCTGCTATTTGGTAGAATGATCAACTGTCAGCGGATGGCAAAGATACCTGTCTCTCAATTTGGTACATTTATTACTGAAAAAGATAGCAATACTGTGGATTTAAAGGCGAATGCGCTTGATTTTATCTCATACACAGCCCAGACCTTTGCACTTAGTGCCGACCTGCTGGATATAAACACCGCTAGGCGGATCGAACGATTAAGCCATACGACGATCCTATCTGATCTGCTAACCAGGGAGACGATCTCTGCGTATGAATCGTTAATCGATCTAATCCTGCATGAGCAGCTAAATCAGATAAAAGATGGGCAGATTCCATCATCTCGTATAGATCCATCAAAACTTTCAATGCATACTCAGGAGCGTCTAAAACGCTCGCTTAACCTTGCCGCCAGATTTTTAGGTGAAGGATTAGCGAAGTTTAAGTAGCGAGGAGACTATATACATGCCTAATAGCCAACTTTTAGTTATCTCGATAGCGATAGCACTGATTATCTTTGCACTGCTTGCGACTCAGCTCGTGAACGGCAAGAAGAAGATGTTAAAAAATGCATACAACGCCCTTGAAATCATCTTTTCAAAGGGGAACGCTGTATGCTATATCGCTCTAGCGGAAACGCCAAACAGGTGCGATTTTATCACGCCAAACTGCAAGGCGTTGCTGGGGTATAGCTCAAGTCTGTTTACAAAGAGCAAGATGCCCTTCTTTAATATGGTACATCCAGATGATATCCGAAATGCCACACTGAACAACAACTTTTCAGAGACGCACAACTCAAAGATATTGGAATATCGATATAAAAAGCCCGATGGCGAGTATATATGGCTTGAAGAGCATAGATTTATGATCTATTCAGGGGGCAAACCGTTTGCAATCGTGGGTATGCTCACCGATGCTACAGAGGAGGTGAAGCATAAGAAGGCGATGGAGAAGAGTACCTTCTACTTTCACACTATCTTTGAAAACTCCTCGATACCATCGATCATTGCAGATAAGAGTTGCTCCTTTATACTCGTCAATCAGGCGGCATATAGTTTATTTGAAACTGATAATGTCACAAAGGAGCCGTCGATGTACTTCGACGCTGTTGCCCTTGATAAACTCTATAAAACCTTGCAGAACGACTACTCCACCGTCGGCACGATCTACAAGATCGATTCAGAGATCGTCACCGCAAAGCAGAATAAAAAGGCTGTCTGCTTACATGTGAGCAGGATTCACAACGATGACAGGCAGTTCTCTATACAGATAATAGATCTATCCGAGTCTAAGGGGGAGATCGTCGCCCTCACCGAGCGTCTGGAGGAGTATCAGCAGGTACGAGAGACGGAGGAGCGGATAATAAAGCAGTCGAGCAAGATGGCAGAGATGGGATCGCTGCTCGATATGATTATTCACCAGTGGAAACAGCCGCTGTCGTCACTTTACGCCACAACAGAGCTACTAAAGGAGGAGGTCTACGACCCAGTCGCCTATAGGCAGGAGATACATGAGAACTTTGCATTCATCACGAATCAGCTCGAGTTTATGTCCACCACGGCGGAGACGTTCCGCACCTTCTTTAAAGATGACAGCGAGCTTGCGCCATATAATATGGCGAAGGCTATCGAGAATGTAATCTTTATGCTATCAGGGATCTTCCGCCAGAGCAATATCGAGGTATCGCTTGACGTACTCACGGCTGAGGAGAATATGATCCTCACTGGCAATGTAAATGAGATGCAGCAGGTTATATTGAATATCCTTCTGAATGCAAAAGACGCTATATTAGAGAAGCGTGTTAATACAAAAAATCCTGTAATGCAGGGCAGTATAAAGGTTACGATCAAGTATGACAATGCGCTTATCGTGACTGCTATGGATAACGGTGTTGGTATAGCTGAATCTATGCAAGATGCGATCTTTACCGCCTATAAGACCACAAAGAAAGATGGCACAGGGATCGGGCTATACACATCGAAACTAATAATAGAGAAGTATGCAGATAGCTATATGATGGCAGAGAATCACTACGATGGAGCGATCTTTACGCTACATATAGGAAGTAATAAGGTGATATAGATAGTGTTAATACCCCTTCGCCAGCGAAGGGGAATTTTAAGAGGTTTAATAAGATGTTAGGTAGTTTTCCAACGGATTGTCTTGAGAACAGTAAAGCTCGTCTTGAACAGTTAATATTAGATAATAAGGGCGAATTAGAGGCACTTTTATCTCAAAAAGATAAAACATACCATAACTTTATCCGCCCATATATGGACGCTGGCGAGCGTATAAGCGTATTCTTCACGCCGATATCGCACATGCAGAGCGTAAAGAACGATGAACGCTCTCAAGAGGCATTTACCTCGTGCATAGGCGTGTTGACAGCGTATGAAACCGAGCTATCGCAAGATAAACGTGTGTACGACGCATTTGTACAGATAAAGGATAACGAGTATAGTTCGCTAACCGTAGCGCAGCGCAAGGTGCTGGACGACGCAATCTTCCACTTTCAGCTTATGGGCGTATCACTTCCTGAATCGGAGAAGGAGCGTATCAAAGAGATAAATATACGCAAGAGCGAGCTAGCAGACGAGTTTAGCCAGAATCTATTAAACGCTACAAACGCATACAAGATTTTGATCACCGATGAATCGATCTTGGGCGATATGCCCGATAGCGATAGAGCCGTTGCAAAGGTCGATAACGGATGGGAATTTTCGCTACAGATGCCTAGCTACATTGCATTTATGACATACGTCACCGATAGGAGCAAAAGGGAGGAGGTCTACAGGGCGTACTCCACTAGAGCCCCTGAAAATGGCGCACTAATAGAAGAGATACTATCATTAAGGGCGGAGAAAGCCGAAATATTGGGCTATAAAAACTTTGCAGAGCTAAACCTGCGCACAATGTCTGCCCCCTCTGTCGAGGCGGTGCTAGAGTTCCTAAATAAATTAGGCAGCTCGGGCAAACCGCACGCACTGAAGGATAAAGAGGATCTCGATAAGTTCGCTGGCATAGATATACAATCGTACGACACAGCCATCTACTCTGAAAAGCTAAAGAGGGAGCGGTTCGACTACGACGAGGAGGAGCTTCGCCCATACTTTGAGCAAAATAGCGTACTCAATGGGATGTTCACCTTTCTAGAGAGGCTCTTTGGGATAAAGTTTGTGCAGAAAGATACGCCGCTGTGGGATAATAAAGCTACCTTTTATGAACTATACATAAAGGGCGAGCTTTGCGGCGGATTATATATGGATCTAGAGGCACGCCCCGAGAAGCGAGGGGGCGCATGGATGAATAATTGGCACACTCGCCATAGAGACCGTAACGATAAAATGCACTTACCTGAGGCGTTTGTAGTGGCGAACTTCCCAGTATCCACCGATACACAGCCCTCTCTTCTGCGGCACGACGATGTGACCACCCTATTTCATGAGATGGGGCATGCGCTACACCACCTAATCTCGAATGTAGATGAGCTAGCGGTGAGTGGGATAAACGGTATCGATTGGGATGTGGTGGAGTTTCCATCGCAATTCCTTGAGAATTTTGCCTATGCGCCAGAGGTTCTCGATATAGTAGCTAAACATTACAAAACTGGCGAAAAGCTACCTAAAGAGCTACTAGACAAGCTCGTTGATAGTAAAAACTTCCAGGAGGGGCTTGCTCTGGTGCGTCAGCTGGAGTTTGCTACCTTTGATATGCAGATACACCTCCAGAAGATGAATGAGAGAGAGGTGCAGGAAACGCTCGATAGTGTACGAAATAAAGTTGCCGCTATTATGCCACCAGAGTATAATAGATTTCAGAACGGCTTTGCACATATCTTTGCTGGCGGCTATGCAGCTGGATATTATAGCTATAAATGGGCGGAGATGCTCTCCTCAGACGCATATCTAGAGTTTATGAATAATGGCATATTCAATAAAAAGTTGGCGGATAGCTACGTATCGACTATCTTATCTCAAGGGGCAACACGCAAGATGAGCGAGATATATAAAGAGTTTATCGGGCGCAATCCCGATCCTGAGGCAATTTTAAAGATAGCGAACCTAATATGAACATTTTTTGGCAACATTTTACAAGAATCTTCTCTAGATTAACAGAATCAACGATCCTAACTGCTATACGTAGCGGTTTTGTAATGACGCTACCTATGGTGATGGTTGGAGCGTTGGCATTGATAATTAACTATATGCCGATCCCTGCGTATCAAGAGTTTATGCAATCGACCTTTGGCGATTCGTGGCATAACTTCGCCCATCTTGTATATAATACCATTATGACGATCATATCAGTGGTGATCTGCCTTAGCATGTGCTATACGATAGCGGTTAAACATAATAGAAAGCGGTCTGTTGCACGAGTCAACCCTCTGATCGCCTCTATAGTGGGGTTCACCTGCCTAACGATGGTCATGCAGCCCACCAAGGGGATCATGAGTATTTCAAGCCCAACTGGAGTATCTGGGATCTTTGTTGCTATCCTAACATCTCTGTTGGTGTCGGTACTATTCATAAACTTTAACAAGATAAAGTTTTCAAAGCTACACTTCTTTACAGATGAAGCCGACTTTTCGATCCCTAATATGGTATCAGCCCTTGTGCCTGCAATGTTTACAATAGCGGTATTCGCTACGTTACAAGGTATAATGCTGCTTCTAAACCTCCCCGATAGCTACGAGCTAACGGAGAGGCTTGTGCGCATACCGTTTGAGTATATACAGGATACAAAGCTTGTCTCGATAGTATATATCTTAATAATGCAGATCTTATGGTTTTTTGGCCTACATGGCGCAAATATACTCCACTCTGTCTCAAATGATCTGTATGTAACGGCTCTAAGCGATAATATGGCGGCGATCACCGCTGGCGAGCCTGCTGTACATGTTGTAACGAGTACATTTCTAGACGTATTCGTCTTTACAGGTGGTGCAGGTGCCGCAATATGCGCAATCCTAGCTACATTAATCTTCTCGCAACGAGTCAGCACCACAAAGATCGGGCATCTATCGCTGATACCATCGCTATTCAATATAAGTGAGCTGATTATATACGGTCTGCCGATACTGATGAATCCGTTCTTTGTAATCCCATTCATAATATCACCATTCATAGTGGGCGGCGTAGCGTATCTCTTTACAGCGTTGGGCGTACTCCCCTATACATACACAGTTGTCGAATGGGTGACTCCGCCGTTAATCAACGCCTATCTAGCCACAGGCTCTATAGCTGGGGTAGTGGTGCAGGTTGTGGCGGTTGCGATCGGAACGATGGTCTATGCACCGTTCGTGATAGCGTACGATTCCAGCAAGAATATGCACTTTAAAAAGGTTTATAAAAATCTTATCAAGATCGCTGCCGAGAGGGATCCGCACGGCATAGCCGCACTGCTGACTAGAGAGGATGAGATCGGTGCCGCCTCCAGAGCGCTTGCAAACGATCTATACCGAGCATTTGAAAAGCAGGAGCTATATCTAGAGTTTCAGCCGCAGATAACGATAAAAACTGGCAAAGTATCAGGCGTTGAGGCACTTTTGCGTTGGAAACATGAATCGTACGGCATGATCCCTCCACAGCTGACAGTTATGATAGCAGAGGAGTCTCACCTAGTAGATAATATGGGGATATGGGTGATAGAGGAGGCTGTCAAATATCTAGCGGCGTGGCATGCGGCAGGGGTGACAGATGTGCGCATGGCGGCAAATATCTCCGTCACGCAGCTTGCAAACAACGACCTTCCGCAAAAGATAGCTGATATTCTAAAAAGATATTCGATAGCACCTCACGAGCTTGAGCTAGAGGTGACGGAATCGATTGCGCTAAGCTCAAACGCCTCGATGAAT
>JAITWF010000021.1 GCA_031285415.1 Deferribacteraceae bacterium | reverse complement strand
CTGACCTATATTTTCGGGATCGGTCGCCCTACAGCGAAGAAGATTCTTGCAGATACAAAGATATCCCCTGAAAAGAGGATCGGTGAGCTGACAGAGCAAGAGATTGCTGATATCCGCAACTACCTAGATTCCTCTATAAAAACAGAGGGCGATCTTCGTAAAGAGATCGGTCTTAACATTAAGCGTCTTATGGAGATTAACTGCTATCGTGGTGTTCGCCATAAGAATAATTTGCCAGTGCGTGGTCAGAAAACACGCTCAAATGCACGCACTCGTAGAGGGCTTGCTGGCAAACGTGGCATTAAGAGAAAGTAGGGGGATGTAAATGGCTGGTCCAAGACGTACTGGTAAAAAAGAGAAGAAAAGCGTACCTAGAGGGATTGCTCATATCAATTCTTCATTTAATAATACCCACGTTACATTTTCAGATATGAAGGGAAACGTGGTATGTTGGGCGACAGGGGGTACTCAGAACTTTAAGAACTCCCGTAAATCCACACCATTTGCTGCACAGCTTGCCGCAGAATCAGCCGCTAAAAAGGCTGCTGACGCTGGTATGCGTGAGGTAGAGGTAAGCATTAAGGGGCCAGGTTCTGGCAGAGAGAGCGCAATTCGTGCTATTCAAGCTGTTGGAATCAAGGTGACGTTGATTAAAGACATCACACCGGTGCCGCACAACGGTTGCCGTCCTCGCAAGAAAAGAAGGATTTAAGGGAGGCTCAAATTGGCTAGATATACAGGCCCAAGCTGCAAACTTTGCAGAAGGGAAAACGTTAAATTATACCTTAAAGGCGAGCGTTGCTATAAAGAGAAGTGCAGCCTTGAGACGAAACCATATGCTCCAGGTCAGCATGGAAAGCAGCAGCAGAAGAAGATCTCTGACTACGGCACACAGCTACGTGAGAAGCAGAAGGTTAAAAGACTTTATGGTGTCCTAGAAGCACAGTTCCGCCGCTACTTTGAGAAGGCGACTCGTACTGAAGGGATTACTGGTGAAGTGTTGATACAGCTCCTAGAGCGCAGACTTGATAATGTAGTCTATCGTGCAGGCTTTGCTGGCAGCAGGAAAGAGGCAAGACAGATCGTAAGACACGACCACGTTACAGTAAACGGCCGCAAGGTGAATATACCATCTTACAGCGTTAAACCAGGCGAAGTTGTGCAGATCGTAGAGGGTTCGAGAAAACATCAGCGTATCGTTGAATCGGTGGAAACATCCGATGGCAGAGGTGTTCCTGAGTGGATCACATTGAACAAAACCGCTTTTCAAGCTGACATTGTTCGCATGCCAGAAAGAACCGATATTACATACGAAATTCAGGAATCTCTGATAGTTGAATTGTACTCTAAATAAAGCTAGCTGACTTCCGACGGAGAGCGAACTAATGATAGTAATGAATTTTAAAAATCTGAAGAAGCCCAAATCTGTAGAACCTGTTGGTGAAGTTTCTGCCACTTATGGCAAGTTTGTTGCTGAACCGTTGCAAAAAGGCTTTGGTACCACCATTGGTAATGCTCTTCGTAGAGTAATGCTCTCCTCTATCGAGGGGGCTGCCGTTGTTGGTATAAAGATCTCTGGTGTAACCAACGAGTTTGCAACCATACAGGGTGTAGCAGAGGATGTTGTAAACATTGTGCTGAACGTGAAAGCTCTTGAGCTGAACCTGCACACATGGGAGCAGCGTAGGGTTTATATAAAGAGAAAGGGCGCAGGGCTTATCACAGCTGGCGACATAACAGGCGATACAACCGTTGAGGTGCTGAACCCATCGCAGCCTATTATGCACGTTACCGACGAAAATGCCGAAATATATATGGAACTTTTCGTAGAGCGTGGCGTTGGCTATATGCCATCTGAAGAGATGGAGGGCAAGTTTGACGACGTTGAGGTAATCGCTGTTGACGCCTCATTTACCCCTATCAAAAAGGTGAGCTATACAGTTGAAAATGCTCGTGTAGGGCAATCAACTGACTACGATAAGCTAACGATGGAGGTTCAGACGGATGGATCTATCCACCCAGACGACGCTATCGCCTTTGCAGCTAAGATAATAAAAGATTTTATCTCTCTCTTTATTAACTTTGAGGAGGCTCCAGAGGTTGAATCTGTTGAGGCTCCAAAGAATAACGAGTTTGTACTTGAGATGCTCGATAAGAGCATTGAAGAGCTTGAGCTCTCTGTGCGTGCGTATAACTGCCTAAAGAATGCAAACATTAAAACTTTGCATGAGCTCTGCAGTAAAACCGATTCAGAGATGTTAAAGACGAAAAACTTCGGCAGAAAATCGCTGGAGGAGATCAAAAAAGTGCTTTCCGAACTTGGTCTTAGCTTAGGCATGGATCTTGAGGGTTTAGGATATAAGCATAAAACGGAAGGAGAGTAAGAATGCGTCACGGAAAAAGTGGTAAAACGCTTGGTATGGGGACTGCGCACAGAGTCGCAGTACTTCGTAACATGGCGATTTCATTAATAGAGCATGGACGAATCGAGACAACATTGACAAGGGCGAAGGCACTACGTGTTTTCATCGAGCCATTGATCACTGCTGGCAAAAGAGATGATCTCTCTAGCCGTCGCCATGTGTTGAGCATAATCCCTCATAAAGACACTGTGAAGCGTCTTTTTGGGGAGGTTTCGCCAGTGTTTAAAGAGCGTCCAGGCGGATACACACGTATCATGCGTACTGGCCGCCGTCAGGGCGATAACGCCTCTATGGCTATCATCGAGTTTGTCGATGAAGTTAAAAAGGCGGAAGAGGCGAAGTAACTTTACGCTAAAAGCTATGCTACCAACGGGAGCTGGCTGTGCGTAATGGAAAAAGCTAAAATATCATCTGCCAAGATGAATATATAGGGCATGGGGTGAAAACTTCATGCCCTTTTTTATTTCTCTTGCATAATAGTTGAATTTTGATAATCTGATGGCAGAGGTGTATCATGCAGATAGGGTATAGATATGAAATCTAATAAAAAAGGTGAAATCTCTATACGAAGTTCGGCGGCAGAATATTTGACCTTTATCACAGCAAGTGGCGAGGGCGGTGTTGAGGCGATATACGCAGATGAAAATGTATGGCTGACTCAAAAGATGATCGGTGTTCTTTATGATGTAGAGACAAACACCATAAACTATCACTTGAAAAAAGTATTCTCTGATAGCGAGCTTGACGAAAATGCAGTTATTCGAAATTTTCGAATAACTGCCATTGATGGCAAATCTTATAATACGCAACATTACAATCTAAAAGCCATAATTTCTGTTGGCTATAAGGTGAATTCTGAGCGTGCGGTGCAGTTTCGCAAATGGGCGACAAATATCATTGAAGAATTCACGATAAAAGCGTATGTAATGGACGATGAACGGCTAAAATCTGGAAGTATTTTGACAGATAAATATTTTGAGGAGCAGCTTCAGCGCATTCGAGAGATACGCTTAAGCGAGCGTAAGTTTTATCAGAAGATTACAGATATTTATGCCACATCTATCGATTATGATATTATGGCGAAGGCGACAAAACGTTTTTTTTCAACCGTTCAAAATAAACTGCACTGGGCGATACATGGGCATACTGCGGCAGAGCTGATAGTGGAACGTGCTGACGCCGAAAAAGAGAATATGGGGCTAACTACTTGGACAGATGCGCCGAAGGGTAAAATACAGAAGTTTGATGTTGTGGTTGCTAAAAATTATCTCTCTGAATTTGAAATGGGGCAGCTAGCAAGGTTAGTGAACGCTTATTTAGATATTGCGGAGCTACAGGCGGAGCGAAAGATTCCGATGACTATGAGTGATTGGGAGATACGTCTTAACAGCTTTATAACGGCAACGGATCGAGATATTTTAAGCGATGCTGGCAAGGTTACTGCTGAAATCGCACGCCAACACGCAGAATCAGAGTTTGAAAAGTATCGTATCACACAGGATAGGTTATTTCAGAGCGACTTTGATAGACTTATTCAGAAGTATTAGTTACTTTCGCCTCGTTATCTCAATATTCTCTCTAATTATCTTCGTATATGGGTGATCCGTTCCTAGGTTTTTTTCATAGACTACTAACGCTTTATTGTAGTATTCGAGAGCCTTTTCACGATTCCCTAGTTTATAATACACTCCTGCCATATTGTTGTAAGTGGAGGCGGTGTAGGTATTTTCAGTGCCGAGGATCTTCTCACGAATTAACAGGGCTTTATCGAACCAATTAAGGGCTTCGTCGTACTCATCTAGTTTCTTATACACCGATGCAAGATTGTCGTAGATAAGAGCGGTATCGGGGTGATCCTTGCCAAGAGCCTCCTCTCGAATCGTTAATGCCTTATTGTGCCAATCGAGCGATTCATCGTAGTTGCCGAGGTTACAGTGGATTACGGCGATATTATTATATGTAGTAGCTAGATCGAAGCTTTCGCTTCCAATTTTTTCGATAGCTGATAGCGTCTTATGCGACCACTCGAGAGCCATGCTATAATCGCCCTTGCTGCCGTACGCCCATGCAATATTGTGGTAAGTAGCAACGGTTTGCAGATCTTCGGTACCCAATACCGTATCTCGAATATCCAATACCCTCATATAGATCGTCAACATCTCGTCGTAGCGCATATATTCGTCAAGGATACTAGCGATATCGGCGAGCTGGACGGCGGCATCGAGTAGCAGATCGGGGTCGGAATCGAGCGGCAGAGCCATAAGCCTTTTTTGTGTGGCTAGATAGCTATCGAGCTGCCCCTCGGTACCTTCAAAAAACATTACAATCCAGCCTTGTCTAATGCGTCGATATTATACTTTATCCGTTGGAATGCGTTTAGGATCTTTCGCTCCGCCTCTTTCTGTAGATTCTCGATCTGCGTTTTGCCGTAAGAGCCAATGCCAGCGATGTCAAATTCATCGATATGAAGGGCGTTTGTGCTTGGATCGTGTTCTATTTTGATCTTTAGAGAGTTAGCTGTATCGGTCACTCTGGCATTCCAGCTATTTACCCCAACGGAGAAATCGTATTCGGGGTAGTCGCCGCCGCCAGAGAATATTCTAAATGAGGCGATCGTCATCTTGCCGCCGAGTGAGTCGAAACGAAAGACATGCTCGTAGCGATCTCCCTTCTTATAGAACGGCTCTTTGCTCTTTATATTATAGATCGTGACCACAGTTGGAGCCTTTGCGCCAGATGGGCGTAGTGCGATAATAAATGTGGTGATGAAGCTTGGGTCGTTCTTGCTTCTATCCATGATTCTTACTGTGTCAATATCAAGGAGGTCGTCGTCGATCTTTACGGTTCTAACTGTCTCCTCAACGCCCTCTGCATTTTTGACAACTTTCTCTAAAATTGGGGGGAATATTGCGTTAAATATTGCAGACTCTTCGGCACTACTAGCAGGTTTTAATCGATTCATCATGATATTTACCGCTTTGGCGGTAAAGGTTGCTACATGTTTAATATCATCTACGTCTATATCTTTCAGCATGAATCACTCCATGAAATAAGTTTGGTATAGTATCACTTTAGCACGGTACAGTCAAATATTCTTGTTGCGTTATATAATAAAAGATGATAGAGCGGTCTATATGAAGTCAGGCATTATATATGGCGTTCTCGCAGGTGCATTGTGGGGTTTAGTCTTTCTAGTCCCCTCCATACTGCACGATTTTTCACCGATCTTTCTCACCTTTTCTCGCTATCTTGTCTATGGGCTTGTATCATTTTTTATGGTGCTACCGCAGATCGGTAGGATAGTCAAAACGCTTGATCCGAAGCATATACCGCTACTAATAAAGTACGTTTTCGCTGGAAATATATTATACTATATATTCACAGCAACCGCAGTGCAGTATATCGGCGTTGCGCCTGTGTCGCTGATTGAGGGGCTAGTGCCGGTGGCTGCGTTGTTTTTTAGAGGGAAAGAGAGGGATTCGATCCCGATGGTAACGCTTGCCGCTCCATTGGGGCTGATCTTTGCAGGATTACTCTGTATAAATGCCGATGTATTCACTATGCCTCAAGCTGGAACCGTTGCTACAAGGGTGATAGGGCTTATCTCTGCCTTTGCGGCGCTGATTATCTGGAGCTGGTACGCCGCCTCAAACTCGATCTTTCTGAAGGAGAATCCTCGCTATACAAGTAGCGTTTGGAGTGCCTTACTGGGTGTTTTTACCGGTATTGCAGCACTTCTATTAGGGGTGGTGCTATTTTTAACCGATTTTGGTATCCCTTCGGAGCTACCTACCGAGAGATGGATCCTCTTTGCGATACTTATTCTATTTCTAGCGTTTGGAGCCTCTTGGCTTGGGAACGGTCTCTGGAATGCCGCCTCTCGCAGGCTTCCTGTGAGTTTGACAGGGCAGATGATAGTATTTGAAACGTTCTTTGCGCTTCTGTACGGTTTTATATACTACTCTCGCATGCCACGAGGGCTAGAGGTTGCCGCTATAACGCTACTTATCGGCGGCGTGCTGTGGAGTGTGCGGAAGCATATAACGTGATTATATATTTGACTAATCCTTACGTCATTGCGGCCTCCGAGCCGCAATCCAGCAGTGGCGGAATATGCCTATCGCATATCAATACTGGATTGCGGATCGAGTCCGCAATGACGTGGTGTAGGCATATTCCGCCACATAATAATGTTTAGTATAGTCAAATATATAATCGCCATTATATCTCTTGAAATTTAAAAGATCTATGTGTAGAATAAAATAGAATTAGTACTCTCGTGTATAGTAGGGGTGTTTAAGATGGCAGATACTAAACAGTTCGTTGGATTTCAGCTTAGAAATGAGCATTATGGTGTTGATATAATGGGCGTGGAGGAGATCATTCGTTTGCAGGATATAACTCCGGTGCCACGTGCTCCAGATTTTGTGGAGGGGATCATAAACCTGCGCAATCAGATCATCCCTATCGTTGATCTGCGCAAGAGGCTTCGCATGCCTGTACCAGCGGAGAATGAGAACACACGCATAATCGTTATGAAGATCGAGACTCGTCGCCTTGGGTTTATGGTGGATAGGGTAGAGGAGGTTATGTATATCTCTACTGATCTTATCGAGGACGCTCCAGGGATGTCTGGCGGCGTGCAGGGGAACTATGTGGACGGCGTTGCTCGTACCGACAAGGGGATGATTATTATTCTGGATGTTGTTAAGATCTTCTCTCCTGAAGAGCATATGCAATTATCAATGATCTAAAAGAATGAGTGGCGATACCGAAACCAGACTAAACAGCTCTGTAAATGTTTTGCCCGGTTTCGGTACCAAAACTGTTCAGGCACTTGAGAAGTTCGGTATCTCTACCGTTCACGATATCATATATGCCCTACCTATGCGGTACGAGCATATCACCACAGCTCTATCAGGCGATAGGGCTGTTTTAGCTGGTACATTTGAAAGATCTATGATCGTGCGGACTCGTCAGGGTAAGCAGATGTATCAGGCGATCTTCAAGGGTGAAGCTGGCTTTTTCTACGGAGTATGGCTCCATTTCAATCGACAATTTCCCGATTCACTACTAAACGCTGGCGAAAGCTATCATCTATACGGTAGTGTCACTAGATATAACGGCGTTCTCGCTATCTTTCATCCCGAGCTTTTAGACGCTAACGAGCTAGGCTCTGTGCGCCGCATATACTCTCTACCGGGGAAGCTATCGCAGAAAGTTTATCAGAAAGCTCTCGATAGTGCGATTGCAACGTATCTGCCGCAGGTAGAGGAGACGCTCCCAGAGACGCTTCGGATAGCTTATAAATATCCAGATATTCACGATTCACTCCACACTCTACACCACCCACAGACGGAGGCAAACGCCAAGCTGATAGAGGGTGGAGAACATCCTGCACTACTGCGCATGATCTATGAGGAGCTATTCTATCTGCAACTTCGCCTATTCTTGCGGAAGCAGAGCTATATGCGAGAGAGTGGGCTAGCCTTTGATATCCCACACTCTATGCTAGAGGAGATTGTGCCGATCATGCCCTTTAAGCTCACCGCCGCCCAGAGGCAGGCTTTGCGAGAGATCTTTGCCGATATGAAATCGTCGTATCAGATGAACAGGCTTCTACAGGGAGATGTGGGGAGCGGTAAGACGATCGTCGCCTTTGTTGCCTGTATGGTGGCGGCAAAGAACGGCTTCCAGTCGGTGATCTTAGCTCCCACAGAGGTTTTAGCGGAGCAGCACTATCATAATCTCTCTAAATTTCTACAGGGAACAGGCTTTTCGGCATGCCTCCTGACAGGATCTGTAAAGACTAAAGATAAGAGGCAGATAAAGGAGGCGATAGCTGGCGGCGATGTGCAGTTTATCGTGGGTACGCACGCTATAATTCAAGACGATGTCGTATTTTCTAAGCTTGGGTTTGCTGTGATCGATGAGCAACATCGATTTGGCGTAAAGCAGCGTAAAGCTTTGATGGATAAAGGGTTCACCCCTGATATACTTCTGATGACGGCAACGCCGATCCCTCGCACCCTTGCCCTTACATATTATGGCGATCTAGAGATGAGCGTTATCGATTCTATGCCGCCAGGGCGGATTCCGCCGATTACGAAAGCTTTTCGTGAGTTGCAACTTGCGGAGATGTTTCGCTACGTGGAGGAGCATTTGAACGATGGTGATAGGGCGTACTTCGTCTATCCAGCTATCGAGGATAACGAGAGTAGCACGCTGAAATCTGTGACTCAGAATGTAAAAAATGTACAGCGGCAATTTCCTAAGAAGCGAGTTGGGCTTCTGCACGGCAAGATGAAGGCTGATGAGAAGCGGCAGATGTTGGCAGATTTTCAGAGCGGAGCGATCGATATACTTGTGTCGACGACTGTGGTCGAGGTGGGCGTTGATGTGAAGGATGCTACTATTATAGTTATTGAGAATGCCGATAGATTTGGGCTTGCGCAGCTTCACCAGCTTAGAGGCCGGGTCGGTAGAAACGATAAACAGTCGCACTGTCTATTAGTGGCGTCGTCGGAGGTATCGGAGACAGGGTTTAGACGGCTTCGAGCGATGGAGCAGTTTACTAGTGGTTTTAAGTTGGCGGAGCTTGATCTAGAGCTGCGAGGGCAGGGCGATTTCTTCGGTATCAAACAGTCGGGCATGCCAGAGTTTCAGTTTGCCGATATAGTCAGGGATGTTGATATTGTAAAGAGAGCGAGGGCGGACGCACAGGCGATAGTCTCCAGCGATCCTCACCTCGATGATGATAGTAATAAACTCCTGCGAACGGTTCTGATGAGCCGCTGGCAGGATGAGTATGAGCTGTTTCTTGTTGGGTAATAAATCATAAACACTCCCCCCTTGAGGGGGAGTCGAAGCTTTAGCTTCGGTGGGGGGATCTTTCTGCAACCCCTCCCCGAAATATTATATATTTCGACCCTCCCTCAAGGGGAGGGTGTTAATATATTATCTCTGTATCAGCTGTAGAGCTATCTGTGGCAGTTGGTTTGCCTGTGCAAGCATTGATACCGCTGATTGTACAAGGATCTG
>JAITWF010000163.1 GCA_031285415.1 Deferribacteraceae bacterium | reverse complement strand
ATAAACGGCTACTTTATCTACTCGCTCACTGGAGAGTATCGGCTTTATTAGACTTGAGGAGTCGCACTCTCCTCTACAACTCCCATCTCCTTCTTGCCGCCAGAGTATAGGTAGATTATGCCGCCGAATAGCGAGAATAACACCATCACCACTCGCCACATAGCAAATACGTTTGCACCACCCTCTACTCCAAATAGTCGAAATAGGTTATCTGCCAGCCACTCTGTCAAGCCGATGTTGCCAGGGGTTATCGGTATTATATTTGTCAGGAATATAAGCCCTGCCGTAGCCATCGTTGCATAGAATGCCGACATGCCGTACATCGCATATGCGATAAGGGATGTTGTAAGGATTATAAGCGAATGCCCGATAAGGCTAAGCCCAAACGAGGCAAGCACCACCTTTGTGTTTAGCGCAAGTAGCTGAAACGTCTTCATAAAGCTTATCAGCTGCGTACCAAAGATAAACTTCGACAGAATACGCTCTATAAAATTATAAACTGCCTGTATGCGCAGTAGGAATAATCCGCCGATCACGCAGATAGGGATCAACATCGCCGCACCGAGTATAATCGGCTGACCATTGATCATATTGCCGACGGCACCTGTGCTATTCACCTGTGAGACGATGATAACAGAGGTGATTGCAACGAATACAAGCCCTAGCATGGCTAGCATGCGATCTAGAAGGGTAGAGGCTGTACCCTCTGCTATCGGTATCCCCTCCCTCTTTTTGAGGTAGTATATACGCATTAAGTCGCCACCAGTGCCACCAGGGAGGAAGTTATTATAAAATAACCCTACCATTACGATATTAAAGATCGTCCGTAGGCGTGGCAGATAGCCGATCGCCTGCACCACAAAGCGATATCGAACGGATAGCAGGAGGTGTACGAGCACAAGGCTTATAAGCGCAACGAGAATGACAACAATCTTATCTGAGTGAAAAAATTGAGCTAACGCCTTGAAATCAAATCTACCGCTGGAGATAAGATACCAGACAAGGAAGATCATCAGCGGATATTTAAAATACTTTATAAACTTTTTTATGAGGACACCTTTGCTATTTTAAGTGTATTTAACTATAAAATGCTGAAAGAATCAAGCAGAATGACGAGATCTCTTGTACAATACCGCCGCAGCGACTAACAGCACTAAGCTTGCCACATGCGGAGCCCTTAATCCTAAAAACATCAGGTCGTCTGCCCTAAAAAAGGTCACAAAACCACGTATAACGGCATAAAACAGCAGATATAGCGCAATTATTCTGCCGCTACCGATAAATCTATCTTTGCGCCAAAGGGTGAGCATGATTGCGGCACCGATAAAGTTTAAGATCATCTCGTAGAAGAACGTTGGATGTACAGGGAGGGAGCCAAACTCGAGATACGCCTGCGCCCCATAGGTCGATGGGAAGCGCACCCCCCATGGTACATACTCCTTCAAAAGGTAATCGACGCCGTGATAAACAACGCCGATAGGTGCTACAACGATCCGTTCGTATAGCGATGTGAGTGCCTCTGGAGTATTGCGGATACCGCTCTGTACCATTGCGCTACTCCAAAATTCACTGAACGCTGGACGGAGTTGAAAGATAATCTCTGGTGGGGTAATAGTCGGCACGCCGTGCGCTTCGCCGTTGGCAAAATTACCGATCCTGCCGATCCCCTGCCCCAATAGGAGGAACGGCGCTGCGATATCCCCTAGCACAAAGGCAGATAGCCCCTTTACCCTACAGTATACGACCATAGTCAGCACGCTGGCGGCGATCCCCCCATGTATGGCAAGTCCGCCGTGCCAGATGGCGAGGATCTCAGTTGGATACTCCATAAAGTACGGTAGATTGAATAGAACGTAGTACGCCCTTGCGCCCAATACGCCGCCGATGAACGACGCTATAATACAGTTCTCCACCGATTTAGCGTTTATACCTAGACTTGCCGCACGTCTACCCACAAAGTGTAGAGCGATAAGTAGGGCGAGCATAAGCATAAGACTATAGATTCGAAGCTCGAAACCGCCGATTGTAAAGAGATATGGGTGCATTAATAGTCCTGTGTAGCAACTGGGTAGTCGTGTCCAACCCACTTATGGTCTTTGCGCATCTTTTTATCGGAGATCAAGAAGTAGTTGTGTAGCACTCGCCCCTTTTTATCAGGGATCGGGTCGTCCCACGTGGAGTCGACGTTGTACCACCTGCCATCGAGCTTGATCTTATTCCAGCTGTGCGCCCCATTATCCAGTAGCGACTCGCCGTTTACAACTATGCTATCATAGCCTAACATATTGGTGAGCAGGTAGAACGCTCTAGTATATCCGTCGCAAACTGCACTCTTCTCCATAAAGACACCGTACGAATCAAAGGGCGAAGCGGCATTACGCTTAGGCTCGCCATTCTGATAGGTATACTCATCGTATGCGGTGTTTAAGACGATAAAATCGTGAACCGCCTTTATCTTATCGTAATCTGTCATATCATCTTTAACAATCTTTGATAAGGTTGATTTGGCGGCATTCTGAATCAACTTCTCCTTATACTCAAGCTTTCGCCCCTTCAAGATAAGTAGCTCGGGGGAGTATGTGACGGTGAAGTTTATGGTAAGTACGCTCGCCCTCTTCCCCTGTAGGTGCCACTTTTCGACGTTGCTAACACCGTTAAAGTACCTCTCTGCATACTCCTGATAGTTTGCATTTGCCGCAAGGGTAACGGTGAAGACCTCGATAGCCTCCGATACGTACCGATCAAGCTCTGCCTCAAACTGCTGATAGTTGCGGATAGTGGCGGCTTCGGCTGAAATTGTGAATGTGAGCATTGCTATTATTATAAGGTAACGCATACTATATTCTATGGAGATAGTAACGGTAAGTCAAGCGAGAGATTGACAGGGTTGTCTGATTGTTGTAATAAAGTTTCTATGACGAATATAACATTAGATACCGTTATCTTTGGAAACACAATCTACTCCTACCTAAAGGCCGTTGCAACCTTTGCAGTGATCTTTATGCTATGCTACCTACTGCTTACTATCTTAAAGTTTATAGGCAGAAGGCTGTCGCAGAAACACCCTGTATTTGCACTAATATTCAGTGCGAAAGCGCACTTTAAGCCGATATTTATCTATCTACCCTTTTATGTAACGTCGCAATACCTACAGATACCGCCACAGGCGCATATCTGGCTTGTGCGGATCGGTGTATTTATCCTTGTGCTAGGCGTGGCTAGGCTTGCACTCGATATATTCAAGGCGATTATCGACGAATACCTCAAGCGCAACGGCAATCAGAATCCGCTGATGATAGCAAGTATTAATAAGGTAATAACGGTTGGGGTGTGGATCTCTGCCATCCTATTTGTGCTAAACAATATCGGCTTCGACACCACAAGCCTCCTTACAGGGCTTGGTATCGGTGGTATGGCTGTTGCACTGGCGGCGCAGACGATCTTATCAGACTTATTCAACTACTTTACAATCTTATTCGATAAACCATTCAACATCGGCGATATTGTCAACGTTAACGGTATCACAGGCACAGTGAAAACGATCGGATTGAAGGGCACACGGATCGAGAATGAGAACGGCGACGAGGTGATTATCTCTAACACCGATATGACGAAGGGCGTTGTCAGGAACTTTCATGTGATGGAGAGGCGCAGATCAATATCGCTCTTAGGGCTCAAGTACGACACCCCTGTGGATAAATTACAGACGGTGCCACAGCTACTTGCAGAGATCGTGAATAGCGTCGAGGGAACGACCTT
Source organism: Deferribacteraceae bacterium (assembly GCA_031285415.1). GTDB lineage: Bacteria > Chrysiogenota > Deferribacteres > Deferribacterales > JAISNW01 > JAITWF01. The sequence goes on along the minus strand of JAITWF010000163.1, from coordinate 3,268 downwards.
TGTGCGAGCATTCTTCAAAGAGTTTGCCGACTCTAGCCTGAATATCGAGCTGACATATTTTGTGGAGTCGAACGCATATGGAGTATTTGCAGAGAGGACTCATGCAGTAAATATGAAGATACTGCAAGAGTTTAATAAAAGAGGGCTAGAGTTTGCATTCCCTAGCCGCACGATATATACTATCTAAATTTTACATCCAACGGTGTGCGCATAGGTATCTTCTTCGTCTTTAGAAGTGGATAGCCAGTCATCTGTGCGCCACAAACGTAGCTACCATCGATACCTAGGTAATCCTGTAGCGGCTTATAATTTCTTGCTGCCATCGTGAAGAAGCCTGCCCAACACATACCGATACCACGGCTGTGCGCCGCAATCTCGAGGTATGTCAGCGCAATAACGCCATCCTCTGTCCACGGCCAGTCATTAGGGCGAAGCGATATAATAAGCTGCGACGCTCCACGCAAGATAACATCGTTGCCATTACGATAAAGCTTAATCAGCGGTTTATAGTAGCTACTTAGATCCTGAGTCTCTAGATAATCAACGATAAGATCGGCGATCTTTACCATCTGCTCTCTGCCAGAGATCACAAGCCAGCTGATACTGCGCATGTTTGTGGCAGTTGGCGCCATCCCTGCAACGGCAAGTAGACTCTCTATATCACCCTGCGGAACAAGGTCTTTGCGAAACATACGAATGCTGCGGCGGCTTCTCAGCAGCGTATTGACCGATTCCGCTGTTGGTAGCTGGTTCTGCTCCAGCCTCTCGCTAGCGATACTCTGCACCTCGCATGCGCACGTCGGGCAGAACGCCGAACACTGTCCACACTTTATACACTTGCCCTCATTGCGAGGGTTGACATATGGGTATTTTGTAGCCTCATCTACCTGAATAATCCCCGATGGGCAAAGCTTTGCGCAGATTCCATCTTTGTTGCAAAGAGACTCGTTTAGTGAAAAAAACATCTCAACTCCTGTTTTGCTTGTGTGCGTACTGCTCTATGACTAAATTCGTATCGATCGAAAACTCTCTTGGGTCGATAGCCGACATGATCGTTTTATATGGCGCACCTGTGGCAACGTTGTACGTCGATAGATCAAAGAACGTCGGCTGTATCAGATCCATATTCGAATCGGAGATAATCAAGATCCGTGGGCGCATAGGCTCGTTCTTGTTCGGTTCAAAGATAACCGCTAGCTCCTTTGTATCAAGCACCACTAGCGTACCGACAGGGTAGATCCCCATAATATTAACAAAGAACTTCACAAGTGTATTATTAAAGTGTTTGCCCGACCAGCTAAAGATTATTCGCAGAGCGTCCGACGGCACTAGCCCCTTCTTATATGAACGCTCGCTTGTGATAGCGTCGTAAACATCGGCTATCGATATAATCTTGGCAAACTTCGGGATATCCTTCTCCGTCAATCCATCAGGGTAGCCTGAGCCATCTGACTTTTCATGATGGTGTCGAACGGCAAATAGCACATCATCCGTCACCTTGCTATGCTCTTTCAGGTAGTCGTACCCATACGTTGGATGCATGCGGATAATTTTAAGCTCATCTTCATTGAGCTTGCCCGGTTTATTTATAATCTCATCAGAGATCATCATCTTGCCCACATCGTGCAGAAGCCCTGCAAGCCCAAGATTTGCCATCTCGTCAGCAGATACACCTAGCCTGCGCCCTAACGCTATTGATAGCACAGAGACATTAACAGAGTGAGTGAATGTATAGTTATCTAGATCTTTAAGGCGTGTCATATTGACAAAGGCGTCAGGGCTTTTAATACAGTTTGATACCAGCTCCGACATCATATCTGTAGCGGCAGAGGTGTCGAACGCTCTACCGAAGCGAGCCTCGCCTAATAGCTTCAACGTCGCCTCTTTCGTCTTCCTATGCATAAGCATAGCTTGGGTGACTTCGTTGATCGATAGAATCGGTGCCTCTGGCGGGGTTTGGACTACATTGCTGAAAGATGAATCGAGCGTACTGATATAATCGTCGATCGATTCTGGCTCCGACTCTGCCTTTATAGAGGGGTACTCCCCATCATGCGCTACACGAATATATGCGTAGGTAACGCCGTTGCCCACAAGATACGATTTAAGCACTGTATCGGGGAACGGTCTGCCGTAATGAGGGAAGGAGAAGCCTGCCCTATCAAACTTTACCACGATCATACCAACATCAAGCTGTTCAAGCGGAATTTTAACTATTTCACTCACGTTGATCTCCCCAAAAGTGGCATTATATATAAAAAGTTAACTTATAGCAACGCCGTTTTTGGCGACTATAGATTTAACGACCAATCCATAAATACCTTCCCCTTGAGGGAGGGTCGAAACATGAAATGTTTCGGGGAGGGGTCTGCCCCTGCAACCCCCCACCGAAGCTAAAAGCTTCGACTCCCCCTCAAGGGGGGAGTGTTTATGCGTACCACTCTCATTGGTGCAATTAATTATATAGTCGCCCACCTTTGAACACTTTGACAGCCATCCCCTTCAACGGTTTGCCCCAATGGAGCGTGTTCTTGCTCTTAGAGCGACTTACGCTATCATCGAATATATACTCTAGTTCAGGGTCGATAACGGCGATATCCGCCTTATATCCAGCTGCCAGCTGCCCTCTATCGGTTAATTTCAGTATTTTAGCAGGGTTAGATGACGTTACCTTCACAAAGTTCACCCAATCTATGCCAGCTTTCAGTGTGAATGGCACGATAAACTGTAATCCCAACATGCCAAACGCCGCCAGATCGTACTCTTTAAACTTATCATCTCTATGATGTGGGGCATGGTCGCTTGCAACGCAATCGATCACGCCAGAGCGTAGCCCCTCGATAAGCGCAAGGCGATCCTCCTCTGTGCGAAGTGGTGGATTAACCTTCGAGTGTGTATCGTACCCCTCGCAGACGAGATCGGTCATCATAAGGTGGTTCGGCGTTACCTCCGCCGTCACATCCACCCCAGCCGCCTTCCCTCTGCGCACAAGCTCGACAGAGTGCCGTGAGGAGATATGACAGATATGAATTCGGCTCTTTGTAAGCCTTGCAAGCTCTATATCACGAGCGATCATGATAGTTTCCGCTTCAGCTGGAATTCCACGCAATCCAACCTTCGCAGAGATCGCCCCCTCATGGATCGACCCTTTATTAGCTAAATTAAAATCCTCTTCGTGGCATGCGATATACGAGCCAAAGTGACGAGCATACTCGAGCGCACGGCGCATAACCTCTGCATTCATGATAGGTCTGCCATCGTCAGAGAA
>JAITWF010000127.1 GCA_031285415.1 Deferribacteraceae bacterium | reverse complement strand
TAACTTTTTCGCCAGGAAAATTTTTATACGTTTCGGGCATGACCACTGGGCAGGCGGCAAAGTAGACATCCTTTACATCCTCCTCAGTTAACCCATCGAATAGCTTCGCAGTTGCAATTACACGCTCTAAAGAGGTCACAAAATGCGGTTTCAAACCTCTCTTATGCATAACGGCAAGCGACGCATCCGCCGCCGCAATAACCGCTTTATCCCCAAGCCCCTCAAGGAGATGAATATTTTTATTAAGCGATGGTCCAGTTGATACAACCACACCAGGCTTGCCTTTAAAGGCATTCTTGAGGTCTTTTACCCCTGCATTTTCAATGATAACATCGATATTATAGAATGTATTCTGAATGCCTATCATCGAGTCTTTCGGATCGTTGCCGTACAGGTTCATAACGCCTGTAATACCATCTTTAAGCGTGCGTACGCAGTTTGTATAGTAATCTTTATTCGCAATAATAGCGGCACCGATCTCGATAAAGTTGATCGCCTGTAGGTGCAGCTTTGCATTGCCCATCTGGAGAGTTCGAAATAGTGTCGGGTAATATTGCACAGGCTCAAGACCTAGACATAATTGAATACGAGGATCCTGAAAGAGATTGCCGTAGTCAACATGGGTAAACGCTACATTGATAAGCTCGAGATCCTTTTCAAAGATTACAATCAGATCTATAGGGCTAAACGATTTATGATATGCAACAAAGTGATACCCTAGCCCAAACCCCATAAATACGCCTATACTGGGCAGCTTTATCTTGCGCTCTTTCAGCTCTTTCTCAACTCCCATCATCGGATCTATATTATTGTAAAACATAGCATTAAATTTCTTATCTATTATATTTAAGCTATTAACAGCTGTTTTCTGCACAACATATCGACCAGTAATCGGCGCATTCTTTATCATATCGACATATTGAGGGTATCTTTTGCTTATCATTGCCAAGTTTTTTTCAAGAAACATTCATCACCTTGCAAAGTTTAGACGTTTAAACGCTAGAGTGTATCAGGAAGAGGACGAATAGTCAAATATATTGTCGCCAAAAAATAGCTTGACAGTTGCCCACTCATTAGGTATAGTTCCGTTCTATTTTGAATATTTTTGAGGTGGACGAGTGGCACATACAGCATCAGCAAGAAAGAGAATCAGACAATCAGAGGCTCGCAGAGCAGTTAATAAATCTGAAAAATCTAAGATGAAAACGTATATCAAAAAATATGCGGCAGCGATCGAGACAAAAGACACAAAGACAGCTGAAGAGGCTCTTCGTGAGAGCATCAGCGTAGTATATAAAGCTGCTGGCAAGAATGTTATCCATAAGAAACAGGCTGCTCGCAGAGTTTCTCGCATGATGAGAAAGCTCAACGCTCTTAAAGCGAACTAATTGAAAGGGGCAGATCTTGCCCCCTCTCCCGCCCTTCGGGCACCCTCCCCCAGTGCTGGGAGGGGAGACGATTAATGATGCCCGCCCCTACAATTATACCGCTGTTGGATTGCATACCCTCATTGCCTTTTCAAGGTATCTCCTTCCGTCATTTACATACAGAAGAAAGTTTGAGGTCTCCGCCATCTTCACCTTTGGGATAGGCACAAATATTCCTGTAGCGGTCGTCATTACCGTACCAGATTCATCACGAATACTCCCCTCAGTGTAAGCAAATCCACGTTTAATATCCGTCAAAGATGTTTCAATAAAGATCGGCACAGATGGCGGCACATTTCTCTTAAATTTAACATTAATCTCTCTAGTAAAGTAAAGCTCCTCACTCTCACCTTGAGTGAATCCGCACCAGCCCATAGCTTCATCTAGCATAGCGGTCTGAATGCCTCCATGCACAACGCTCATAAATCCACAGTAGTGCGGCTGTACCGTTGGCGTAAGGTATACATGCCCAGTTTCATTCGTAAAAAATCGACACTTCAAGCCTACATCGTTTGACTCGCCACAGATAAAACAACGTGTCGAGTGCGGAAGGTATAGTTTTTCGTCCATCTTGTTATTCCTAAATTTTAAATTAATAGTTGAGATCTTTAATAATTGTGTTATCATAACCCCTAAGGAGAGGAGGGCTTTCGCCCTCCCTTTCGGGAACTTACCACCACTCAATAGTGATTTTAAGCTTCCCTATCCAGAGAGAAAAGTGCGCTAACGCTTTCTTTCTAGAAGAACGTTTGGCGTTTTCCATAACGTTCCGCCTTTGGGGTGTATTCAGGGCAGGGCATTTACCCTGCCCTGTGTCTTTTAAATAACACTATTTCCTTATATAATCAAGAAAAGTATCATAAACATACAATAAAAAAGGGTGGGGAAATCCCACCCTTTAATCAACATCAATCAGCTGAGTGTAGGCGGACATGCGCCGCCGCAACGAATCCTTAAAAGGAAGGGAAAGGTGGAAAGGGAAACGTAGTTGCCCTTTCCAGAGAGTTTAGCTCCACTTCACCCTATTCAGTTCAAACATATGAACAACAAATGGGTTCGATGGCACTACAGCGAATGCCGTTTTCAGCTTGCCAGCCCTTGCTAGTGTAAAGCTTGCCGTATAGGTTACAGAGCCATCTGCCGCCTTTTCGCCAGGGATCATCGGTATAAACTTAGGATCCGTCAGCTTGCCAGACTCCCCATCGTACTCCACAACGGTATATACGGCGATATCGGCGATATCAAGCCCATTGGTATTAACGCTTGCCTTGCTCGAGACCTTCTCAGACATAACGAAACCGCCAGCGTCGATCCCTGTATTATACACAGATACGCCATCCCAATGCGCCGTAACTCTATCAAACCATGCAAAATAGTCGCTACAATTCTTCTCTTCGCTGAACGCTTTATGGAGGTTATGCAGCGGTGCATAGTAGTTATCAGTATACTCTATCAGCATTCTAGCGGTGTTAAAGAATGCAGGTATCGTTGATAGAGCCGATTTCATCATCGAGATCCACTCCTCTGGCATACTATTGCGATTTTTTGCATAGTAGAGCGGCACGATCTCATTCTCAAGCTTATTATAGAGGTCGTGACTTTCAACGTAATCTTGATATGCGTTGTCAGAGTAGTCCTCGCCAGCACCGATCGCCCAGCCATTTTCGCCGTTAAATCCCTCTACCCACCAGCCATCTAGTATCGAAAGGTTCAGTGTAGCGTTCACAGCCGCCTTCATCCCCGATGTACCCGACGCCTCCATAGGGCGACGTGGGTTGTTCAGCCAGATATCTGCGCCGCTAGTGAGATACTTTGCCACCTCTATATCATAGTCCTCCAAAAAGACTATATGACGGCGAAACTCTGGCTTCCTAGCGATCTGGATAATCTTCTTAATCAGCTCTTTCCCCTCATTATCTCTTGGGTGAGCTTTACCAGCTATAACGATCTGAACAGGTTTATCAGGGTTTAATAGTATACGCTTTAGTCTATTTTCGTCAGAGAATAGGAGTAGCGCACGTTTATACGTTGCAAATCGGCGTGCAAAGCCGATCGTCAACACATCTGGGCGCAGTACGTTCTCTGCCTCTAAAAGCTCGGCGGCACTAGCCCCCTTCTTCACAAGGCTAGCTTTAAGCTCTTTGCGAGCAAAGTTGATAAGCTTCTCTCTTAGTAAACGCTTCGTATCCCATATAACTGCTGATGGAATATCGTTTACCTTCTCCCATATGCGGAAGTTATGCGGATTTTTGTGCCAGCTCTCCGATAGATACTGATACATAACACGTTTGAAGTCAGAACTCATATAGGTCTGTAGGTGTACGCCGTTCGTGACATGCTCGATAGGCACATATGACGGTAACGACTGCGACCACATATATTGGAACATATTGCGGCTAACCTCGCCGTGCAGCATACTTACGCCGTTTCTATACGACGACATGCGAATACCTGCGATCGCCATCGAGAAGTTCTCCTTCTCGTCGAACAGGTTCGATCTACCCACAGCCATGATCTGATTGATATTAAACGACATCCCCTCAAATATAGGGGCGATATATGTACGAATCTGCTCCTCTGAAAATACATCGAATCCAGCAGGCACAGGTGTGTGTGTAGTAAATAGGGTGCTCTTCTTGACAGTTTCCATAGCCACTCGAACGTTAGCACCAGAGCGCACCATCTGATTGAATCGCTCAAAGCCAACAAAGGCAGGGTGTCCCTCATTTAGGTGGAACACTGTAGGGGTCAATCCGCAGGCTGCAAGCGCACGAACGCCACCTATACCAAGGAGAACCTCCTGACGTATACGCATATCGGTATCGCCAGCATAGAGTCTGCTAGTAATATCACGATCTTCAGCGGTGTTCTCTGGCAGATCTGTATCCATAAGGACGATATGAATGCCGCCGACTTGGAGTTTCCAGACCTTAACCTTCATCTGACGCCCCTTCATAGGCACAGTGACGTAAACCTCTTCACCCTTATCGTTCAGAGCAGGTTTTAACGGCATACTGTAGAATTGGTTGTATCCGTAGCTCTCCTGCTGCCAGCCGTCAGAGTTTGTATACTGGTGAAAGTATCCATTTCTATATAGCAGACCTACCGCTACGAATGGGATCCCCATATCGCTGGCAGATTTGCAATGGTCGCCTGATAAGATCCCAAGACCGCCAGAGTAGAGCGGCAGAGATTCATGTATACCATATTCAAATGAGAAGTATCCCACGAGAAAATCTTTCATGTCGGAATATTTAGATGAATACCATTTAGGCATGGTCATATATTCGTTGAGAGCCTCTTTGACATGTCTTAGGCGTGACAAGAAGACGGTATCACTCTTAAGACGCTCAATGTCAGCCTCTGAAAGCGACGATAGCACCTCTATTGGGCTATGGGCAGATTTTTCCCAAACGGCAGGGCTAATGCTTTCAAACAACGCCTTTGCATCAGTGTTCCAGCTCCACCATAGATTATACGCAATATCCATAAGTGGCTCAAGCTCTTTAGGCAGATGGATCTTTATCTGATACTCTTTAATATTCATCAATTCCTCCAAAAATAAAACAACTGTCATATTGACACCGATTGAAGAAAATTTCAAGACTAAAGGGGGGCGTGTATATTTATTTTTTCCAATCTTTTTTCTAAAGATATTTCACCAAAGTGCCGATAAGGGGGATGGCATAGAAATTGCTTCAACATTTACAACAATCATGAGAGGTGAAATCATGAAATATTTATCTCCAACAATAAAGGGATTATTAGAACAACATGCAGATGGAATTACCCTAGAGGACGCATCATTTATGGTGGCAGAGGCAGAGGGGAATATTGGGCATATATATCAGACGATATTTGATCTACGACGCCTTTGCGACACTAGCAATCATGAAGCGTCTGTTGATACATGCGTGAATCACGATTTTATCGATGGTCTCTTAGCAGCGTTGTGTGAGGATTAGTCATCTGGAAAGGGAAACCAAGTTTTCCCTTTCCACCTTTCCCTTCCTTTAGGGATGTTTCTCCGCAGGCACATGTCCTGCTACGAAACCTTAGGAATTTTTGAAAGCGTCACCGCTTTACAATCACCATCTTCCTCGCAATCTCACGATTTGCGCACTCCAGTTGATTAGGTGTAAGTGCATTCGAGCCAACGAGCTGGGTCAATATATCCAGCCGAATGCTCTCGATATGCTCTATATGCCTGCTCAAACTATTTTCAGCTACATCTCGCTTTATAAATAGCTTGTCATCGATATACCCGATCTCCGCAAGGAGTGCTAGACGCATAGAGAGTGCATAATCTTCGCATACTTGCAGGTTCTCATCATATCCGCCAGCGGCGTTAAAGAGATCTCTATCCACCACAAGCGACGACGAACTCACCCTACACTTATCCACTATATTGTCGAAGATCCAGCCGCCGTAGCGAGTCTGATTTTTCCCCTGATTCACCCAACGATCCCTTCGATACCAAAACTCATCGGAATGAGAGATCTTTAGCCCCTTAGAGTTCATAAAGTCGATCTGTGTTTGCATTTTAGATGGAAGCCAGAGATCATCGGAGTCGAGAAAGGCGATAAATTGAGAGCTACTGGCAGCGACGCCAGAGTTTCGAGCGGCAGATACACCACGATTAGACATGTGTTGTATTAGCTTTATACGAGGCAAATACGGCTCCAACACCCCCTGCAACACAGCAGGGGAGGCATCATCCACAACGATAATCTCTGTAGCTGGTAGAGTCTGCCGAAAGACCGACTCTATAGCATCCTTCACTAGTTCAGGGCGATCATAAACCGGTATTACAACCGCATAGGACATCTAGATCTGTCGTACCCTATCAAGCATTGTAGAGAATATCAGTATCGTATTGCTTCTGATAACTCCAGGCATAGCACGTATATGGTTTATAATGGCCGCAAGGGTATTGGTATTTTCTGTTATTACCTGCAAGATCAGCGTAAAATCGCCAGTCACGTGATAACATCTCACGATCCCTTCATCTATATTATTAAGCTGCCCCTCTAGCTGCGATATATGATCGGGATTGTCTATAACTATACCGATAAACGCAGTGAGGTCGTATCCGAGCTTCTTATAATCCACCGATGTGGTATAGCCCTTTATAATCCCCTCATGTTCAAGCTTCTTAATCCTATCGATAACTGATGGTGGCTTCATATCGACAGCTTTCGCAATATCCGTATAGGAAATTCTGCCAGATTGTAGCAACATATTAAGGATCTTCTTATCAATTTCGTCTAATAGCATATATGCACCTATTAAAATATTATCTAAGATAATATCGTTTTACTATTTACAACTTAAAGATTATAATGTCAAGTAGATTCCACGAGCTAACTTTATAAGGAGATACCATGATTTTTGACAAAATAAGCAACCATACGAGCTATATGTTACCTAAAATTTTCAACACTGCATTCGAGCACGCACAAACGCTCTCTATCGCTACACCTATAGGAAAGATCGATATCGATGGAGAGAATTTATTCGCCATTGTATCAGAGTATGAAACTCTCGAGATGGAGGTAGCAAAAGCTGAAACGCATAATAAATACATCGACATACAGATACTTATTAGCGGTAACGAGTATATATGTTGGTATCCAGCGAACTCACTTCCTGTAAATGAGCCGTATGACAGCATTAAAGACGCCACATTCTACGATAAAAGTAGCAAAAAATATGAGGGACAAGTCACTCTATCGCCTGGAACCTTTGCCATATGCTTCCCATGGGATATACATTCGCCCCAGATACGCTCTGGCATTAACTCTGAACGAGTAAAGAAGGTGGTTTATAAGGTAAGCACCGCCGAAGCAGGATTTACTCCTGCGTAGGTCGGGCAACCGTGAGCGAAGCGAACCCTCCGAATAAAATTATTGGCACATATCTTGCTTATACTATTTGCGAGGTGCAACATGTTGAGCATATTTGATAAAAATGGAACAAACGATTTGGCTTACTCCATCAGAGCTGTAAACGAGAAGAACGTACAGATCTCACGCAATATAGCCAATGCGGACACACCTTTTTACAAGGCTAAGAAGTTGGATTTTTACGAAGTTATGGGGGAATATTTTTCCGCAGGATCTACCGATAAGCTCTACACCACAAATGGCAAGCATATTCAGCCAGTGAGCGAGCCAATGGATCCAGCAGCATTCGTACACTTCCAAAATAATCCATCCACTCGCACCGATGGAAACGACGTTAATAGAGAGTATGAGATGACGGAGCTTGCAGCAAACTCTATTATGCACCAGATGTTTACCGACATGGTAGGCGGCAAATTCGCAACTATAAAAGAGATTATTCGCACGAGGTAATATATATGAACTTTTTTGAAACACTTGACGTGGCAGGGTCTGGACTTTCTGCCCAAAGGATAAGAATAAACGTACTC
>JAITWF010000123.1 GCA_031285415.1 Deferribacteraceae bacterium | reverse complement strand
CCTACCCATCTCTGCGCCATCTGCAAGAACGGAGACTTTGTTGTCTTTAACTTCCAAAAAGCCCCCATCCAATGCAACGTACTCCACCTCGTTTCCGATAGTGTAGCGGAACTCTCCTGGACGCAAAGCACAGACGAATGTTGTGTGATCTGGCAATATTCCAAGATCACCCTCCACTCCTGGTGCATACACTTCATCCACCTCTGTGCTAATAATCTGGCGTTCAGGGGAAACCAGTTCCAGAAAAAGTTTACCAGCCATAACTATTTATTACCTTTCATTTTTTCAGCGTTAGCAAATACATCTTCGATACCACCGCACATAAAGAAAGCCTGCTCTGGTATATCGTCGCATTCGCCCTTCAATATCATATTGAAGCCTTTTATTGTATCTTTCAGCGTTACATATTTGCCGGCAGATCCTGTGAACTGCTCCGCAACGTGGAACGGCTGCGATAGGAAACGCTGAATTTTACGAGCTCTTGTTACAGTCAGCTTATCTTCATCAGAAAGCTCCTCCATACCGAGGATCGCAATGATATCCTGTAACTCTTTATAACGCTGCAACACAGACTGAACTGTACGTGCTGTAGTGTAATGCTCCTCCCCTACTATGTTAGGGTCTAGGATGCGTGATGTAGAGTCCAATGGGTCAACCGCTGGATAGATACCAAGCTCCGATATCGCACGAGAGAGCGTCGTCGTTGCATCAAGGTGAGCAAACGTTGTCGCTGGTGCTGGGTCGGTAAGGTCATCCGCAGGTACGTAAACAGCCTGAACAGACGTAATAGAGCCTTTCTTTGTAGATGTAATACGCTCCTGAAGCTCACCCATCTCGGTACCGAGTGTCGGCTGATATCCAACCGCCGAAGGCATACGCCCTAACAGAGCCGAAACCTCTGAACCAGCCTGTGTAAAGCGGAAGATATTATCTACGAATAGAAGCACGTCTAGACCTTGATCACGGAAGTGCTCCGCAACCGATAGACCTGTCAGCGCAACTCTCATACGTGCACCTGGCGGCTCGTTCATCTGCCCATACACAAGCGCAACTTTATCCAATACGTTTGATTCTTTCATCTCTTGATAGAGGTCGTTCCCCTCTCTAGTACGCTCGCCAACCCCTGCAACAACAGAGTAGCCGCCGTACTGCTTCGCAATATTGTTGATAAGCTCCATCATTACGACAGTTTTACCAACGCCTGCACCACCGAAAAGACCAGTTTTACCGCCCTTTGTGTACGGTTCGAGCAGGTCAATAACCTTTATACCTGTTTCGAGCATTTCAACTGATGTCTCCTGCTCTTCAAGGCTTGGAGTAGGCTGGTGGATAGAACGCAATGCATCGCATTGTATAGGGCCAGCATCATCGGTAGGATCGCCAGTAACGTTCATGATACGCCCCAACACACCCTTACCAACAGGCACCGATATTGGCTTACCTGTGTTTGTAACCTCCATACCACGAACAAGACCATCTGTTGTGGTCATCGCCACCGCACGGACAGTGTCCTCACCAAGATGTTGCGCAACTTCGCACACTACCTTACGGTTTTGCTTTTTGTCTTCAATCACAAGAGCCGCAAAGATCTCAGGCAGATGTCCTGCCTCGAATTTTGCATCAATTACAGGCCCAATAACTTGCACGATTTTACCACTGTTTCCAGCCATGCCTATATCTCCTTAGCAAATATTCTATATTTATTCCGCCAATTTCAATCACTAGCCTTTCAAGGCTTCAGCACCGTTTACAATATCAAGTAAATCGTTTGTAATCGCCGCCTGACGGGCTTTGTTATAGTTCAAAGTCAATTTTTTAATCATATCATCTGCACTGCGAGTTGCATTATCCATCGCAACCATTCTTGCACCATGCTCACCTGCCGCTGACTCAAGCAGAGAGTGGTATATCATAAATGTGATATATCTCGGTAAAAGCTCCTCTAGAAGCCCAACTGGGTTTGGCTCAAAGAGGTACTCTGTATCAGTTTCCGCCGCATCTACGTTCAAAGAAAGTGGGAAGATCTTCATCTCCCTCGGTGCCTGATACGATACAGATTTAAACTCATTGTAGATCATATACATCTCATCGAACTTCTTCGCAAGAAATGCACTTGTAATGGTATCGCTGATATACTTCGCCGTTTCAAATGAAACTTTACCACCGAGCGATATCCATTTATCAACTATCTCCAATGAACCTTTTTTATAGTGATCATAAGCATTTTTACCTACGATATACAGCTGAATCTCTTTGCCTTTATGCTCCTGCTGAAATTTACTTACAGCACGGATAATATTAGCGTTGAACGCACCACAAAGACCTCTATCGGAGTTCATCACTAATAGTGCGACACGCTCCACCGATTTAGGCTTCTCCAACAGCGGCAGTGTGACATCGTTAACACAGCTCGCAATGCTAAGCGTAACCTCTGTTATCTTAGTCGCATATGGTAGCGTTGCAAGCGTTGCCTCTGTAGCACGGCGCATCTTAGCAGAAGATACCATCTTCATGGCTTTCGTAACCTTCTGCGTATTTTTAACAGAAAGTATCTTGCGTTTTATATCTCTGGTGCCTGCCATATCCTAATCCCCTAAGCGGTGAATTGCTTTTTAAAATCAGCCAACGCCTGCTTCATCTTATTCGATAGATCATCAGAGATTGCTTTCTTCTCAACGATCTCATTCAGAATCTCAGGTCTATTAACACTCAAAAAGTTCAGGTATTCATTCTCAAACTTCTGTATAGATTTAACAGGTATATCATCCAAAAATCCATTGATACCAGCAAAAAGTATCGCTACCTGATTCTGTACAGATGACGGTTTATACTGTGGCTGCTTTAGAAGCTCTGCCAGACGGCTACCACGAGTAAGCTGTGCCTGTGTAGCTGCGTCCAAGTCGCTTCCAAACTGAGCGAACGCTGCCATAGCTCTATATTGAGCAAGGTCGAGTCTAAGTCTACCAGCAACCTGCTTCATCGCCTTGATCTGTGCACTACCACCAACCCTTGATACCGAAATACCTGCGTTCACCGCTGGGCGAACACCAGAGAAGAACAGGTCTGTCTCAAGGAAGATCTGACCATCTGTGATAGAGATAACGTTGGTTGGGATATACGCCGAAACGTCTCCAGCCTGTGTTTCAATGATCGGCAGAGCTGTCAGAGAGCCGCCACCAAGCTCGTCACTCATCTTAGCCGCTCTTTCAAGCAAACGAGAGTGGAGGTAGAATACGTCGCCAGGATAAGCCTCACGACCAGGAGGACGACGAAGCAGAAGCGACATCTGGCGATACGCTGTAGCGTGTTTCGATAGATCATCGTATATTAAAAGAGCGTGCTGCCCTTTATCTCTAAAGTACTCGCCCATTGTGCAACCAGCCAAAGGAGCGATAAACTGGAGTGGAGCTGATTCGCTGGCAGTAGCTGCAACAACTATTGTATACTCCATAGCACCATGTTTTTCTAGTGTCTCTACAACGTTTGCAACTGTAGATCTCTTCTGACCGATAGCCACATAAACGCAGATCATATTCTGACCTTTCTGGCTGATGATTGTATCGATCGCAATCGCTGTTTTACCAGTCTGACGGTCGCCAATGATAAGCTCCCTCTGTCCACGGCCGATCGGTATCATTGCATCGATAGCCTTTATACCTGTCTGAACAGGCTCATGAACTGAACGACGAGCAAGAATACCAGGGGCAATCTTCTCGATAACGTCCATTTTAGCAGCCTTAATAGGTCCTTTACCATCTATAGGTACACCTAAAGGAGATACAACCCTGCCAATCAAAGCCTCGCCAACAGTAACAGATGCAATCGCACCTGTACGTTATACAGAGTCACCCTCTTTTATATGATCTTAATCACCAAGAATAACTACACCGACACTCTCCTCTTCAAGGTTTAGTGCCATTCCGTACGTGTCCTTAGAAAACTCAACAAGCTCACCAGCCATGATATTATCAAGACCGTAGATTTTGGCAATACCATCACCAGCACTGATAACAGTACCGATCTCTGCCCTCTCTACCTTTTGATCAAAGTTATTGATCCGCTCACGAATAATCCGGCTGATTTCATCGGCTTTAATTTGCATAAAGCGATCTCCTTATATTAACATTCATTTTTATATCTAAAATAACTAATGTATTACTGATGAAGTGTACTATTTATCGTATCCAACTTATCCTTTGCAGCAGCGATCTCCATAGCCTCTAACTTGCCCTTAATGCTTGTATCGTATAGCTCGCTACCAACAAATACTCGCATACCACCAAGCAGCTTCGGATCTACAGACTCTGAAAGCACTATCGTCTTGCCTGTAAGCTTTGCAAGATACTCTTTTAGGCTCTTCCTGATATCATCGTTAGCCTCTATTGCATAGATAACATCTACTTTAATCTCATTACGAGCGTTCATTATACACTCGTTAAACGCCTCTACAATCTCTGGCAACATTGGAAGGCGACGACTACTTGTTAATACAGTCAAAAAGGCTGTTACAAGCTTGTTAAGCTTACCAGATTTATCTAATGTATCGATAACGTTCAACTTTTCATTAATACTAATGGTAGGAGATGACACAAAGGTAGCAAACTCTGTGCTATCAGACATAAACCCTGCAAATTGAGCAATGTCCGCAAAAACAGCGTCTACATCTTTCCGTTCTAGAGCTTCCTCATAAAGAGCACCGGCATATCTTCTGGCAACAGCAATATTTTTCACCTATTACGCTCCAATCTTCAATATATTGTCTAGCATATACTTCTGCTTTTTATTCACATCTTTGTCTTGAGCAATACGCTCCTCAGCATTCTTTATCGCCATACGAAGCTCTTCTCTACCCAAATCAGCCATAGCTTTGTTGTATTCAGAATTTATCGATCTCTTAGCCATATCTTTTAATCTTTCAGCGGCTCTTTCAGCCTCTGCGACTACATTTTCGCTATCTTTTTCTGCTGTTTTGCGTGCATTTGCTTTCATACGCTCTAGCTCTGAACTCATCTCTGCTATCTTCTGAGAGTACTCTGCCAACTCTTTCTTAGCATCTTGATCCGCCTTCACGGCATCATCAATACTCTTTTTGATAAGCTCTATACCAGAGGCGATACTGCTGCTGACACTTTTATTTAACAAACGATATAGAAGAACCACTAACAGAACAAAAACTAGTACACGATACAGAAGCCCACTAACGCTAGGTCCATGACCAGCCTCTGCGGCAGATGCCACAACAGGAATTAATGACAATAACAATGTATACAGAGACGCCTTTATTATTCGACCGTTCACCACCGGTACCCCCAAAAATATCTTATTTTGTAACCAAATGAATAATATCTTCTGTAAGCTTTAGAGACTCTTTACCCAAGCTCTCCTTCGCTATAGCGGTTTCAGCTGCGATAGTTTTACGAGCCTCATCCTTTGCAGCGGCGATCTCTGATTTCACTTTATCAATGATACCGTTGGCACGAGCCGCCGACTCTTTAGCAAGAGCATTATTATACTCTGTTATCTCCGCCTTTGCTGCCTGAAGACTAGCCTCATATTCAAGACGTTTCGCCTCCATAGCCTTAGCACTAGCCTTAGCATCCTCTTGAAGCTTTAAGATCTTGTTATCCCTATTGGTATAGGTTCTGTGGATCGGGGCAACTATAAAAAACTTAACGATAAGAACGATGAGAAGAAACTGCACTACCTGCATAATCAGTGTAAAATCTAGGCCTACCTGTACCATTACAACCCCTCTGCTAAGTTTTTATTTGAAATCAAGACTTGTTTTATTCGTGAGAGTATAGCAAAGTTTTAAAAGTTTTGTCAAACCATATTGCACAATTTTTATTTTTTATTTCCCTATCCACCTCTCAACTATAATCTGTGCTACTTTTAAAAATCTTCTATTGCTTTTCATAAAAACTATATTTAGAATATGTTAAATACATTTTATCATTAGGGGCTATTCTATGAGAATAATAGCATTACTTTTATCATTTTCCGTGATCGTTGTAACACTATTTAGTCTTAATACCCAAGATCTCACGTCTGAAGACAACGGTAAAAGAATAGCCACATGTGTAGGATTATTAGGCTTATTCTTCTCAGCATCAAACTACTACCTAGGCTCTAAATCTAGAACCAAAGAGCGCAAAATAGATAGCGCCCTTAATCTATCCGACAGATATGAAAGTGCGCATATTAGAGAATCGAGAAAGATTCTTAGAGATTTCAAGGCTAGCTATAAAAAGGTGTCCAATAAAGAGTTTCTGATATATATATAAATGAGAATCAGAAGCTGTGTGAAGCACTAATCGACACCTTTAATTTCTATGAAAGGATAGTGTATAATGTGAAAAATGATATATCAGACGAGGATATATTAAAGAGCCTATTTAGCGCAGTTTTTATTCGCAACTGTGAATATTTTGAATGCTGGCTTAACGATGAATCGCAAGGTGAGGCGCACAGAGATATGCGCAATCTATGCTCATGGCTATACAAGCAGTGGGGTGGAAAAACTCCACCCCTACAGTAGCTATCTTAAGATATCGATCCCTGGCAGACTGCCAAACTCGATATATTCAAGCGACGCTCCGCCGCCAGTCGAGATATGCGACATCTTATCCGCCACGCCAGCTTTATTCGCTGCTGCAACTGAATCGCCACCACCAACAACGACTGTAATACCTAAGCTTGCCAGATGATTAGCGAGAGCATAAGTGCCGATCGCATAGTCATCCTGCTCGAAAACGCCCATAGGACCGTTCCATAGGACTGTTTTGCAGGTAGATAGTGCGTTTTTATAATTTTCGATACTCTTTGCACCGATATCAAGCCCCATCATCCCATCGGCTATATCGGCTGTTTCGCAATACACAGGTGCGCCTCCAAAGGTTGCAGATATTGTATGATCTACAGGTAGCAGTATCTTAACGCCTCTCTGGCTCGCCTTTTCGTAGATCAGTTTAACGGTATCCATCTGATCATCTTCCACTCTAGAGATACCGATCTTTAAACCGTTATATTTAAGGAATGTATACGCCATTGCACCGCCGATAAGGATTATATCAGCTTTATCCAAAAGGCTTTTAATTACGCCGATCTTATCGCTAACCTTCGAGCCGCCCAAGATCGCTGCAAATGGATGTTCTGGCGATTTTACTAGTTTATCAAAGTAGGTCGCCTCCTTCTCTATCAGAAGCCCAGCCCCCTTCTCGTCCATTACCGATGGAATCCCATATACAGAGGCGTGTTTGCGGTGGCAGGTGCCAAATGCGTCGTTCACATAGGCGTTAAACGGCTTTGCAAGAGCAGTAACAAACTCTGGATCGTTCTTCTCTTCGCCGTTATAGAATCTTAGATTCTCAAGAACAAGCACAGTGCCTTCGCTCTGCGAGTTGACAGCCTTTTCAACAGCTTCGCCGATACAATCCTCTACGAATACAGCTTTAAAGTATCCCTTGCTATTGATATAGTCTACGACAGGTTTCAGTGAATATTTGAGGTTTTTTTCACCTTTAGGCCTACCGAGGTGGGTACCAAGGGCGAGTTTGCCCCCCTGCTCTACGATATAGTTGATCGTTTTCAACGCCTCACGTATGCGAGTATCATCTTTAACGACGCCATCCTCCATCGGGACGTTAAAGTCTACACGAAGGAATACATTTTTACCTTTCAAGTTCATATCTTTTACGGTTTTTAACATAGGTTCCCCTTTTTGCGCAAAAACACTCCCCCCTTGAGGGGGAGTCGAGGAGCTAATAGCGACTCGGTGGGGGGTAAGACCCCTCCCCGAAGCTAAAGCTTCGACCCTCCCTCAAGGGGAGGGT
>JAITWF010000101.1 GCA_031285415.1 Deferribacteraceae bacterium | reverse complement strand
CTGCTCGTAGGCAGGGATAAGGTACGCCATCGTCTTGCCACAGCCGGTGGGAGCCTCGATCACTACGTTGGAGTAGCTCTCGAGGGAATCGTTGATAAGATTCGCCGCCTTAATCTGGGTGGAGCGAGGGTGATACCCCTCTAAAACGCTCGGCAACATATCTGGTTCTAAAAAATAGTTATCTATCATGGTCTGATAAAATACCTACTGTGTAGAAAAAAAACAAGATGAAGTTTGATTGTATTATTCTTCCCCTCCCCCTTGGGGGGGAGGGATCAAGGGAGAGGGGTTTATCTATATTTAATCTCCCCTGAATAAAATACTGTTATGTACTGATTGTAGTGGTGTAACGTCGTGCTATCTGGCGCAATTCATGATTAGTCAATGTAAAGATTGTAAGCATTCTGATTAATAAGCTTGACAGGCGCATAATATTTTACTATCCTGTCCGTAGATTACGCTACAGAGCTTTAATAGACATTTTTACATCTTTATAATATATTGCAGATGTTTCTGTTACATGTTGTAAGTATAGGATTTATGCGAAGGAATGATTTTAATTAATACAGTTGCGCACTGAAAAGGTGTGCGGCTGTGTTGAAAGAAATAACTTTTATAGAGAGGTGTATGTATGAAGAAACTTTTGATCGTGTTGGCAATGGTTGCATGTGGCGCAAGCGCATATGCAATGTCGTTTGAGACAGCAGCAGGCACTATTGATGCTTACGCTAGTGTTCGTGGCAACTTGTATTATCAGAGCCTTACTGGTATGGAACAGTCTGCTACGGTAGACAAAGAGGATCGCAATCAGGTTATGTTTGGTCTCCAGAATAACTCACGTGCTGGTATGAAATGGGCTATGGGCGATGTATTTGCTCACTATGAAGTAGGTTTCGGCGACACCGCTGTTAACACACGTCTTTTCTATGCAGGCTACAAAGCTGACTGGGGTACACTATCTTTCGGTCGTATGGCTTCTATAGCTTCTACAGATAGCTTCTACAATCGTAAATTTAACGAAGATGATGGCCTAGCTGGCTACGGTACACTTGTTACCACACGTCGTGAAGGTATCATGTATCAGAACGGTGGCTTCCAGATCGCTCTTCTATCTGCTGTAGGCGACGCTGACAGACTTAACGTAGCTGCTTCAGCAGGGGATCCAGCTGCAACTCCACCTGTTGCTCCTGTTGCAGGTTATGAGTATTCTGAGTTAATTCCTAGAATTGAACTTGCTTACACATTCCCATTTGATTTCCCTGCAAAAATATTTGGATCTTTCGCACAAGTTCAGTACACAACACTAACAGATGGTGGCGATGATATGGATCTAACAGCTTACCACGTTGGTGCAGTTGTTAAACCACAACTTACAGACTCTATCTACCTAACAGCTTCTGCTTTCTATGGCGTGAACGCTGGTGCTTACGGTATGGCTAAAGTTGCTAGCTATGCAGACAGCCGCTCATTCGTAGCTGGTAATGCTACTGATGATCTTCTTCCTGCTGCTGCTGGTGATGATTTTGATGACAGAACAGCTTTCGGCGGCGCATTGGCAGTTGGCTTCAAAGTTAACGAGCAAGCTACTGTTGAAGCAGGTTTTGGCTATCAAGCTAACAGCTCTGATGTTGAAGGTCAAGATGACAAAAACTCTATGGGCGTATATGTAAACTGCGGCTTCAAAGTTACACCACAGTTCACAGTTACACCTGAGATCGCTTACCTTGACTCTGGCGACAACTTCAATGGCACAACAGCTGATGGTACCGCTATTCAGGCTGGCGTACAGTTGAGAATGGATATCTAATCCGACTCGCTTATTGTTGAGAGGGGATATCCCCTCTCATGCTTAGATGATACTACTACCCCATATATAACCTATGTGGGGTTTTTTTATTGCGTATATTTCCCCTCCCCCTTGGGGGGAGGGATCAAGGGAGAGGGGGTTAACTATGAAGTTGTTAAATATCTAATCGCCCAAATAACCTCTTGTATTGTTATAACATTGTTCATATAATGATATACAGAGGTATAACTATGGTTAAATCATTAAAGAAGCATGGCAACAGTGTGGCACTTGTGATAGAGAGACCGATCTTAGAGCTATTGGGAGCCGATATTGATACTAAATTTGAAGTGACTACTGATGGAAGATCTCTGACACTTCACCCTATAAAAAAGCTTAGCATTGAAGAGGCTAATAGTATTGCTAATGCGAAATATGAAAACGTTTTTAAAGAGCTTGCCAAGTGAATAACCTTTTAGAAATATATAGTTGCTTAATTCATACTTGAATACAATAACAAATATGTTATTATATTGCTTATGGGAGTTGTGCATTGTATACTGTAATTACATACAAAGATGATAAAGGTAAGGATGAGATAGCTGATCTTATTCAAGATCTTAATAGTAAGATGGCAACGAGCAAAGATGCAAGAATTCGTTACAAGAAGATAATGGAGTATATCGGTCAGCTTAAAACATATGGTGTATCAGCAGGGAAACCAGCTATAGAGCATATTGTAGGTACTAATTTATGGGAGCTTCGACCTACCAGAGATAGGATCTTTTTTGCCTACTGGAAGGGCAATGTTTTCATATTGCTTCATCATTTTACGAAGAAAACGCAAAAAACTCCACCACAGGAGATTAAGCAGGCAGAGCGAAACTTTAAAGATTTTATAGATAGGTACGGTGAATAATATGAGTATAACGATAAAGGGTGATACGTTCACCACATTTGACGACCTTTGGGAGACCTCTAACCTAACACAAGCTGAAAAGGATGAGATAGAGCTTAAAATAGCTCTTGTTGGTAAACTTATAGAGGCAAGAGAGCAGAAGGGGATCTCGCAAAAGCAGCTTGCAGAGATGTCAGGGCTAAAACAGCCAGCAATCGCTCGTCTCGAACGTATGCACACTACTCCACAGATAGATACTCTTTTTAAAGTATTAAAGCCACTAGGCTATACACTTGCTATCGTGCCTGACGAACAGACAGAAAGGGGCAAATAGCCCCTTACACCAGATCTGCGCCCTCATTGGCAAGTTTATCTGCAACTTTATTCTGCTCTCGTGGGATATGCATGCATTTGCACTTTATCCCCTTCAATACAGCTTTAAGCTCTTGGTACAGCGGAATAAGGTGTTCCGCCTTGACCTTGTAAACGCCAGCGATCTGCTTTACGACAAGCTCTGAATCGAGCTTAAACTCTACATATTCGGGGTCTAGCGTGCGCACATATTTCGCCGCCTCTAAAAGTGCCGTATACTCGGCAACGTTGTTTGATGTGCGCCCTAAAGGCATGGCGTGGGAGTGTACCATCTCACCATCTTCGTTGAACACTGCGTATCCTGCTCCAGCAGGGCCAGTGGGGTTGCCACGTGCAGCCCCATCGCTAAATACTGTATACTTCACTATGCTACAACTTCCGCTTCTTTCTCATTGTATAGATAACGCTGGCAGTATGGGCATGTATATAGATCCTTTTCCCTCTTTACCTCGACGGCAAGTTGAGGTGGCAGCTTCATATTGCAACCCATGCAAGCCTCATCTTTGACGGCAACTATTGCGAGGTTCTTGCGAGCTATGCGAATGCGCTCATACTTTGCTAGTGAGGATTTCTTGACGGTTGCGGCGAACTCATCACGCTTAGCCTTTAGCTTTGCAAGCTCTTCGAATAGAGAGGAGTTTTCAGACTCTTTCTGCTCCTTCTCTGCTAGGTAATCGCTCTCTTTCTCGGCACTTTCGGTGGTTTTACTTTTGATAGTCTCTTCGGTTTCAGCCATATTTGTAGAGAGGATCTTTATCTTTGCCTCCCCCTCTGCAATACTTTTTTTAAGGCTATCAAGCTCTTTCAGTGCGGCTTCGTACTCTTTATTATTATGAACGGACGTCAGCTTCTTTTGGGCAGACGCCAGCAGGTTTTTCTGTTCAGCTGCGACACTCTCTAGTTGCAATAGTTCAGTTTTGCTTCTATCAAATTCAGCCTCTGCGCTATTTTTCTCTTTTAGTAATGTTTCAAATTGGGAGTGGCTCTCTTTGAGCATCTCTGGGATCTTTGCAAGCAGCGTCTCGATCTCGTGTATACGTGTGTCGAATCTCTGCAAGGTGTTGAATTGATCAATCGTTTCTCTTACCATATATTTTCAGTTGCCTCCTAAATTTAAATACACACAACCCCTCCCCGAAACACGTCGTGTTTCGACCCTCCCTCAAGGGGAGGGTGTTAGAGGATCACAGATCTATGATGGACGGCATTTCATCCGCCAATATCACCTCTACGTCAAACTGGTTGCGCAGAATCTCCGCAAAAAATCTCATATATATATGCTCCGACGCAAAATGCCCTACGTCGATCACGCAAACGCCAGCCGCCTTTGCATCCAGTGCGTCGTGATGTTTTAAGTCGCCAGTCACAAGCACCTCTACCTTACGTTTCAGGCACTCCTTCCACCTCGTGCCACCACTGCCAGAGGATACGGCAAAGCGTGTGAATGGTGGTATCTCATTCATATTAGTACGAATATGTTCGATTTCAAGTTTATCTTTCAGAAGTGTTATAAATGAATCTAATGAATGTTCTCTATCAAGTTCGCCGACGTTGCCAAATCCGTAGCTATCAAAAAGATTTATAGGGGCGACATCGAAGGCAGGGTGTTCGTATGGGTGGGCGTCTTTAATAGCGGCGACAACGCCCTTTGTCGAGGCAGCAGGCACGATCATCTCGATACGAGCCTCCTCTACATCGGCTGGCTCACCAACTGTGCCTATATACGGATTAGCCCCCTCTAATGGTGTAAAGGTGCCAGCACCACGCACCGAAAAGGCGCAACGTTTATAATTTCCCATAGTGCCGCCGCCAGCCGCACTAATAGCGTCTATAATGGCGTCTGTATGCGATGGAGGGGTAAATACTGTCACCTTCGAATATTCAAACTCCCCCTCGATGGCGAGTAGCCCACAATCAGTAGCGTTTAAAAGTTTGAGTAGGTAGTCGTTTATTCCAAGCGGTGCCATATCGAGATTTGTGTGATAGGAGAGGATTGTTAAGTCGTTTTTGATTGCATTAATTACGAGGCGGTCTTTATTTTTGCTGATATTCAAGCCTTTTTGAGGGGTAAAAAAAAGAGGGTGATGAGTAATTAGTAACTCACACCCTCTGCCTACTGCCTGTGCGATGACAGACTCCGATGGATCCAAAGCTAAACAGAGTTTTTCAACCTTTCGGTTGCCTAAATAGAGCTGTTTGCCAGAGAAATCCCACGATGACTGCCGTCTGATATCGGCAAAATCATCTTCAATAAATTTAATTACGTCGTCGATGAAAACGCTCATCTACCCCTTCAGAGAAAAAATAAAATGGGCCAACTAGGACTCGAACCTAGGACCTACCGGTTATGAGCCGGTGGCTCTAACCAACTGAGCTATTGGCCCCCCTTTATAAGCAAGGAAAGGTAACATACACACTTATCATGTGTATGTCAATCTATTTTATTTGTAATTATCCCAATACATGCAAAAACACTCCCCCCTTGAGGGGGAGTCGAATAGGACGAAAGTCCAATTCGGTGGGGGGTTAAAGGTGTGTATATCATTTTACCCCTCCCCGAAACATTGCATGTTTCGACCCTCCCTCAAGGGGAGGGTGTTTGGTGCCTCTACTCCTTCGTAAACGCTATAAACTTTGCACCGTTAGGCACTACAACTCTTATAGACACCGTTGCACCCTTCTTGATACTAGCATAGATCTCTTTAAACTCCTGCGCCGAGGTGATCTACTTGCGGTTCATCCATGTGGCTACCATCCCCGATGATATGCCAGCTTTTGCTGCGCTAGAGTCTGGTTTCACCGATGCGATAACTGCGCCGCCGTTCTCAAGCTGCATCTGCGCCCTCTCCGCCGCCGACATATTTCGCACGGTGAATGTATCGTCCTTCTCAGGGTTTACAGATGACACCACAGGGCTATCGCCGCCAGTGCGTTCAGCTAATTTCACATTAATCGTGCGCACCTTGCCATCTCTCATAATTGTTAATTTAACGGTCTCGTCAGGTCTTTTCGCCCCAACGTACTGCACAAGCTGGTGGCTATTTTCAACCTTGATTCCATCGACCTCCGTCACGATATCGCCAGATTTAACGCCTGCTGCAATCGCTGGAGCGTTTGGGATAACCTCTGAAACGAGTGCGCCCTTGCTATCTGCACGCCCACACGACTCTGCCAGCTTCTCATCGATATCTTGTAGCGATATTCCCAGCCAGCCACGTCTTACATGCCCAGTCTTGAGCTGTGATAGCAGACCTTTCAGTGTATTCGATGGTACAGAGAAGCCAAGTCCTTGACTATTCTGCATTATAAGTGTGTTTATGCCGATAACCTCCCCCTTCATATTCAGGAGGGGTCCTCCAGAGTTGCCAGGGTTGATTGAGGCGTCTGTCTGGATAAAGTTGTCATAGGGTCCTGCGCCTAGATTACGCCCCTTTGCGGAGATAATCCCAGCTGTAACCGTCCATTCGAGAGCCTTTGCACTTCCTATCGCAATAACCCACTCGCCGACCTCGATCTTGTCTGAATCGCCTAGCGGTAACGTTTTAAGCGATATCCCCTTTGCGTCGATCTTTAAGAGAGCTAGGTCTGTAAGGGAGTCTCTGCCTACAAGCGTTGCGGTATACTCTTTATCGTCGCTAGTTTTGACGATCACCTCGGTGGCGTTGTTCACGACGTGGTTGTTTGTGATGATATATCCCTCTTTATCGATGATAAAGCCTGTGCCAGTGGCCATAGCCTCGTACTGTCCGCCAGGCATTCCTGGCATACCGTGAGGTGCGCCCTGTCCGCCGAAAAATCTGCGGAACATCTCATCGTTCATAAATGGGTTTGATTGAACCAACTGCTTCGTATTTATATGCACAACGCCATCTTTGGTAGATTTTACTAGCGGTGCAAAGGAGTCTGGCGCAGCGTATGCCGCAATAGCCGATAACAGGAATGCAACTACAAGCAACTTCTTCATTCTATATCTCCAGAATTTTTATCAACGTTCACTACACTTAATACATTTACAAACTCTTCCATCTTTTCGTATGGGATAGTGCCTACGACTGTATATCTAAAATTACCAACATCTTTATTGTATAGGTAGTTTCCATATACAACAAGGCGTTCAGCCTCTTTTTTCGCCTCTTTCAGCGGTGTTCTAAAAACAGAGAATCTATTGAGACCATCGGAGTATAGCATGCGAATATATCCATCTGCCGCCTCCTCCTTCGATACGTTCACAAATCCATCGAACCGCTCTGCCGTAAGTCGCTCCTCTGGCTGCTCTTTGGTTTTATTCGTCTGTAATGAATGGTCATGTTCAAGGCAGATGGCGCAGTAGATTAGTTTGTCGTTGGCATCGTAGATCTCAAGCTTTACAATCTCGTTTGTATCGGGAAGCACCCACAGAATATGACGGAATCTATCATTTATTACAGGTTTATAGTCGTACTGGGTGACTGTCATTCCCTGCCATGTAATGTTTTGAACGATCGAGACCTTGTATCGATTGGGATCAATACGCTTTGGCATGAACGGCTTGCGCAGTGTCCGTCTAGAGATCTCCTGCACCATCGGCGGTACAGGCGCACCAAGCATATTAAAGAATGAGAGCGACTCGCCGTTGTGATTGATATTATAGTAGATAATCTCATCGGATAGACCGATAGTAGGGATTATCAGCAGTATTAGTAGTGCGACGACTCTCATCGGATAAAGCTTACCTGTTTGATAGAGTTGTCTGTAGGCTGATAGCTCGATCTGTACTCTTCATCGTTTACATGCTGATATATATAGCTTGCGTACTCTTTAGCAGGATCGGGCTTCTGAGCATACACAGTGCTACCGCTACCCAAGAATAGCGCAGTCGCCGTCATTGCAAACATCACGCCGAGCGCAACCCATCTATTTGGTACCTTCGCCTGATAGTGCATTATCTCCGCAAGGTGCTCATCCTCCTGCCTCTTGTATCGGATCTGCCTCATGATATTGGAGGAGAGATCAAGATCGGTATGGACGGCCTGATAGGAGCGCATCATATCCTTCAACGCATACTGCGACGCAAGCTCATTCTTGCAGGTGTTGCAAGATTTGAGATGCTCTTGAAGGGCGAGCTGCTCTAGGGCGTTCGCCTGCGAGTCTACAAACGCAGAGATGATCTCGTAATAACGCTGACACTTACTCATTTTCATACCTCATTATACATGCCATCTGCTAGCCCCTGCTTTATCAGGCGGTCTTTCAAGATCTGGCGTGCGTTAAAAAGCCGTGAACGGACGGTGCCGACGGGGATATTAAGCATATCAGAGATCTCTTCGTAGCTTAGATCGTCCACCTCTCGGAGGACTAGCACCAGCCGCAGTTTATCGGGCAGTGCGTCTACAAAAAGCTTGATATATCCCTTTAGCTCATCTTTCAAAGCTTTATCTTCAGGGTTATCATCCACAGCGACGGTATCGAAAAAATCGTACTCGCCATCATCTGTAGAGACGTCGACCAGCCACTTATTCTTATCGTAATGGTTGAGCGACATATTTATAACGATCCGTTTTATCCATGCGTAGAAGCCGGATTGATTCTTAAGCGTATCTAGCTTTTCATAAGCTTTGATGAATGCATCTTGCACAACGTCCTCTGCCGCCTGTTGGTTCTTGACGATCCCATTGGCGATGTAGTAAAGCTGCTTCTGATACTTTAATACCAGCAGCTCGAACGCTTGCAAATCTCCATTCAAGATACTTTCAACGATCTGACCGTCCTGCATTGACATAACCCCTTTGCATTGAAAGACAGATTCAATATACAAAAGTTCAATATTTTTTACAACAACTCACATTTAAAAAATTGCTTGTATTTTATTCATTTAGTAATACAATGCGTCTATGGAGAACCTAATAATAGATGGCAGAATTTACTACCGTGGATAGATATCCTCAAAATAACGTTTCATCTCTTAGCATACTCTATGTTGAGGATGAAGAGGCAATCCGATCTAGCCTCTCACGCATGCTAAAACGGCGTACAGAGTTTCTGATCGTGGCAGAAAATGGGGCAGAGGGGCTGGAGCAGTTTAAAGAGTGTAAACCCGATATAGTTATCACCGATATTCGCATGCCTGTGATGGATGGATTGACAATGATCGCCCATATCCGAGAGATCGATCAGAATGTGCCAATAATAATCACCACTGGACACAACGACGAACAGTTCTTTATGCGCTCGATCGAGCTTGGCGTGGATAAATATGTGAAGAAGCCTGTCGACTCGAAGGAGCTTCTGGCTGCGATCGTAAAGCTATCTCACGCTATTATACAGCAGAAGGAGCTACATGCGAAGAATAAGTTTATATTAGACCTGATGGATATAAACCCCTCGTATCTAGCTATGCTGAACGCCGATGGGGTGCAGTATCTGAACCAATCGTTTATGCACTTTCTAGATGTGAAATCTGTAGAGGATTTTGCCTATAGATACGGCAGCCTCGCCTCGCTTATAGTCGAGAGAGATTCAACGCTGACAGGTGATGACGTACTCGGTCAGTGGGTGTATGAACGCACGGCAGGGTACAATACCGATTCGATCTTTCAGGTGAAGCTGCCGCATTTAACGGAGGCGCAATCGTTTCTTATAAACGCCGTAGTGATCCCTGCTACCTCCCAAGAGTATCTTTTGACAATTACCGATATTACAAAGTTTGAGAAGGATAAACAGCGGTATCAGTTCCTTGCGGAGCACGATGCCCTCACAAAAGTTTTTAATCGCAATAAGATTAATAAAGAGCTAGAACGTGAGGTTACTCGTGTTATGCGGTATAAGCAACGCCTATCGCTCTTGATGATAGATATTGACTTCTTTAAGAAAGTTAACGATAACTATGGTCACCAGATCGGTGATATTGTATTGATAGAGATCGCTGCGCTTATGCAGGATCGGATTCGCAAAACGGATGTTTTGGGCAGATTCGGCGGAGAGGAGTTTGTGATCCTTATGCCGTCAACTCCACTTGATAACGCCGCCGAGATCGCTGACCGTATACGAAAATATGTGTCGATCAATAATTTCACAACGGTTGGACATGTAACATGCAGTATCGGTGTGGCAGAGTATCACCACGGCGAGATGCTATCCGATTTTATTAAACGTGCCGACGACGCTCTATACCTTGCTAAAGATAATGGTCGAGATAGAGTCGAGGTTGGGCGAATCGAATAAATATGAGAATTATATAGTTGATTGCTGTAAAGTGTAGCAAATCTCGTCATTGCGGACTTGATCCGCAATCCAGTATAAAATTTATAGGAATTCCTATATTTTCATTCTGGACTGCGGCTCGTAGGCCGCAGTGACGCATGCTTTTTGTGTTTTATAACGGATTACAGCAGTCAAAGATATAATCTATATAAAATTAGTTGACAAACGTATAACGACGGTATACTAAATTATTTACAAAGGGTGAGATTTTGGGAATAGATAACTCGATATTAAGTGTTGATTCGATACCTAGATTAATCTTCAAGCTTGCAGGTATGCATAGTTTAAGTGCCAATCGGCTCTTAAAACCATTTGATCTTACCGTTGAACAGGGGTGGGTGTTGGTTCACCTCAAGGCAGAGGGAACCGTTAGCCAGAAGGAGTTAGCCGCACGCACATTCAAAGATCAAGCTAGTATAACACGCATTTTGGGGCGTTTGCAGGGCAAAGGGTTGATAGAGGTAAAGGGTGACACAAACGATAGACGTGTCAACCTTGTGAAGATCAGTAGCCGAGGGGAGACGTTGCTAGAGGAAGTTATAAATGAGGTTGATAAGGCGTACGATGCACTGAACGCCATATTCACCGAAGATGACGATAGCAAGCTTCGCCCTCTACTGCTTAAATATACCAACGCCCTTGATCTGGTGAGACCAGACGTGAAATGATAGATTGTTAAGGAGTACCAGGGATGAAATTGTTTGTAATATTGCTTTTAGTACCGCTTTTTTCCGCCACCGCATCGGCATTAACCATGGAAGAAGCTATCAACCTCACATTGCAAAATGATGATTCTATAAAGCAGCAGCGCTCGCTCACAGAGGCACAAGGACACACCAAAAGAACCGCTATCGCAGCGTTCTTGCCTAAAGCTGATCTGTCATACGAATATATAGATGCTGAAACTAGAAAACCAGAGCTAGAGAGCAAAACATCTACATTTGGGATCACAGCTGGTTTCAACCTATTCAATGGACTTGCCGACATAAACAGATACAGACTTGGCTCTGCTGCCCTCGATATGCAGGAGTATAGCTACGAGGGGAAGAAGCAGGATGTTATGCTGAATGTAAAAACAGCATATATATCGTACCTCAAAGCGCGAAATGCGCTAGAGGTTGCACAGCAGATGCTCACTCTGCTAGAAACGCAGAAGAAGATTGCCGAAGTTTCTTATAACGTCGGACAGTTCTCTAGAGCAGATGTATTACGTGTCGATGTACAGCTCGCCTCCACACAGCTAGAGCTTCTAAATGCACAGATCGCTATGAAATTGGCTCGTCAGCAGCTTGAAAGATATATCGGGCGTGCGATCCCCAATGGCGAGATGGTGGCAGAGGTCAGTGTTGCTACGAACTACCCTATCCCTACGATGGACAACCTCACAGGCATGATGGAGGACAACCGTAGCGAGATGAGATATGTGAAGCGTGCATTCGATTCTGCGTCGATCGATAGATACGTCGCTGGTAGCGAATTTCTACCGAAGATCAACTTAGGCTATATGTACGAGTGGGATGGCACAGACACAAACCCATTCGATGGCGTAGAGGATGTTCCTAATTCACCATCATCTAGTATTGATGGCACATCTGGATTTAGTGTATCGATGACATGGAACGTTTTTAAAGGTTTCTACGATGTAAGCACCGTGCTCTCTAAAGCTAGAACTACAAATGCCGCAGCATATGCCGTGAGCGACCTGCGCAAAACTCTTCGTCTACAGCTATCCGACGCATACGAGAACTACTTCTCTGCAAGGGAACGCCTCTCTGTGGCAGAGGTTGGCGTGGTGCAGGCAGAGGAGAGCTACAGAGTTACCCAAAGTCAATATGAGAATAGCGAAGCCACCACTACCGACCTACTGAACGCAAGCGTCGCACTTTCGCAGGCACTCACATCACGTGCTGGCGCTAACTACGATATTATCGCCGCTGTCGCACAGCTCGAAAGGGCAGTCGAGACAGAGTTTCTAGGATATAAGATAGAAGATATAGACGAGGAATGATGATTAATGGGCGGGCAGACCCCGCCCCTACACAAGGCAATAGGGCTTGATGTGGGAATAAATGAAAAAACGATGACCATTATCGCAATAGTCATCGTTTTCATCATGTTATGGAGCTCTGCTGTGTACTAGGGTAATACCTGGAAAACAGTATCTCCCCTGAGGGGAATCCACCCCCTCAGGACTTACTATATACCACCCTCCTTGTTTTTTCAAGCACATTTATAGCAATTATATCCTTGAACTTTTCTCACATTTGTGTTGTCCTAACTAATTATGAAGAAGATATATTTTATACTCACTATAGTTGCCCTAACGCTTCCCTGCTTCGCAGGAGATCTGCCGTTAAAGCGTCTTGATCGGCAGACCGCTCTAGATGGCGCATTGAAGAACAATCCGCTCTATCTCGCCGCTATTGAGGACACGCAGAGTGCTAAATACTCCTATATCGGCAGCTTTTCAGAGTTTTTACCCACTGCAAACCTTGGGTGGAGTGCTAGGAATAGTGAAAGCACCCTCTCAAACGATCTACAGGCGAGTGAATCGTACACTGCAACAGCTGGAATAAACCTATTTCGAGGTTTTCGCTCCTATACAAGTGTGAATCGTTCACGGTTAAACTTTGATTCATACTCTGAAAGCGAGCGTGAAACACTTCTAAAGACCATTCAAGATGTAAATCTGGCGTATCAGGCGGCCTTGCGAGCAGATTATCTACGAAAGTCGTACTACACACTATTTGAGAGTGCAGAGCTACTTCTGGCGGAGGCGCAGGTGCGTCAACAGCTGGATGTAATCTCTCGAGCGGACTTATATCAGGCGAAGGCCGACAGAGAGAGGGCGTACTCAACATATCTCGACGCCTATGTGGCGTATATGG
>JAITWF010000063.1 GCA_031285415.1 Deferribacteraceae bacterium | reverse complement strand
GAGCCGCATACCATCGTGTTAATATCGGCAGCTGTGGCAGCCGTTGTGCATAATGCACGTATAACGAGGATTCGCCATATTGGTACATCTACTCGCCACGCTGATGGGTGGGGTACTTTAGGCTACGGTCAGCACAATACAAGAAATTAAGGAGAAAGTGTTTATATTGACGCACTGCGTTGTTGTTTGAAAAAATCCAATCCTCATGTACCATCAAGTACACATCGGATTATATTTTTTCAAGCCGCCTAGCATTGCATTCAATCTAAACACTTTTGAATAAGGTATTTATTTAAGGAGAATACAGTAATATGAAACTCAAGATAACCGTTCAAGGTGCAACATACGAGGTAGATGTAGAGATCGTGGGTGAGAGCGAATACGCCGCCGCTGTGCCAACTGTGATGGTGCCAGCTAGACAGCCAGCAATACAGGCTCCTGCGGCAGCTGTAGCCCCTAAAGCCGCTATAAAACATGCCCCTGTGGCTGGCAATGCTATTGCGTCGCCTGTTGCTGGTACAATAGTTGCCCTCAAGTGCAAGGTGGGTGATAAAGTTACCTTCGGGCAGCCGCTACTGCTGATAGAGGCTATGAAGATGGAGACAACGATCGCCTCCGATAGGGATGGCGTTGTGACGGCTGTTTGTGTATCGTCTGGTGAGGCTGTGCGTGAGGGGCAAGCGTTAGTTGAATTTGCATAAAATCGTTTATATTGCGCACTGCGTTCACGTCATTGCAGATCAAGTCCGCAATGACGTGACTAGAAACTAAGAGGCATTAAATGACGTTACTATTTAATTTTTTACAATCAGGGGCGTTCTATAACTTCAGCTGGGGAAACCTCTTCATGGTGATTATAGGCGTGATCTTTATTACGTTAGCGATTACAAAGAACTACGAGCCGCTACTACTAGTGCCGATCGGTTTCGGTATCTTGGTGGGCAATATCCCCTTTGCCGATGGGATGGAGATCGGCATATACGAGCATGGAAGCGTGCTGGGT
The DNA here is from genome assembly GCA_031285415.1 of Deferribacteraceae bacterium. Lineage (GTDB taxonomy): Bacteria > Chrysiogenota > Deferribacteres > Deferribacterales > JAISNW01 > JAITWF01. The sequence continues at coordinate 4,222 of JAITWF010000063.1, read as the reverse complement.
ATACTATATGAAGGGGTTGTAAGAGGCTGGTATCCGCCGCTTATATTCCTTGGGGTGGGGGCGTTGACGGACTTCTCTGCCATGCTCTCTAATCCTCGATTGGTCATCCTCGGTGCTGCTGCCCAGATGGGGATCTTCGCCGCATTTATAATGGGGATAGCGATCGGGTTTCCTGCGGAGATCGCTGGTGCTATCAGTATTATCGGCGGTGCCGACGGCCCTACATCGATCTTTTTGGCGTCTAAACTAGCTCCAGATCATCTAGGGGCGATAGCGATTGCGGCGTACTCTTATATGGCGATGATTCCATTGATTCAGCCGCCGATAATCAGGCTTCTGACTACTAAAAAGGAGCGTCTGATACGGATGAAGCCATCGAAACCTGTATCGAAGCGTATACGGATAGCTTTCCCTATTATCGGCTTTATCGTGACGGCGGCGATTGCGCCTGGCGCACTCACCCTTTTAGGTATGCTCTTCTTTGGTAACCTGCTGAAAGAGTGCGGCGTAACGGATCGCCTTGCGAATACTGCAAAAACATCGCTTATCGATATTGTAACGATCCTTTTAGGGTTAACGGTGGGAGCCTCGACCGACGCAAGCAGATTCTTGACGCCAGACTCTATTAAGATCTTCGCTATGGGGGCGATAGCGTTCGCCTTTTCGACGGCTGGCGGCGTGATCTTTGCAAAGATTATGAACCTCTTCGTGAAGGATAAGATAAACCCAATTATCGGTGCGGCAGGGGTATCGGCTGTGCCGAGTGCGGCTAGAGTGGCGCAGATGGTGGGAGCGAAAGAGGATCCGACGAACTTCCTCCTTATGCACGCAATGGCACCGAATGTGGCAGGGATCATCGGCTCGGCGGTCGCCGCTGGTGTGTTCCTCTCTGGATTGGTGAAGTAGGGCAGGGGGCGTTATGTCTCAAATTTACAGTGCAGATGAGATTAAAGAGAAGTTAGAGCCAATTTTTAGGAACGCTCCAGTAGAGAGGGCGATCCTGTTTGGTTCGTACGCAAAGGGGTTGCAAACGTCCACAAGCGATGTAGATATTGTGATTGATAGTGCTGGTAAACTTTTAAATATTAACTTTTATGGTGTTCTAGAGGAGATCCGAGAGTGCTTGGATAAACAGGTAGATCTGATCGAGATCGCTGAAATACACGAGAATTCACCAATATATTCAGCAATCGCTAAAGAGGGTGTTATCTTATATGAAAGAGAAAGATAGGATTATACTGAAGAAAATTATTGCGTACATAGATGATATTGCTGACTATGTATCAGGGCTAGATTTTAATACCTTTCTTGCAGACAAGAAGAGTGTATCTGCCTGTGCCTTTGCTATTTCGCAGATTGGTGAGCTAGCAAAAGAGCTATCGGACGATCTTCAACGGTTAAATCCAACTGTACCGTGGAAAAGTATTAAGGGTATGAGGAATAAAATCGTTCATGATTATGAGAATGTAGATCTTGCCGTCATGTGGGGAACTATAGAGACGAGCTTGCCAGAGTTGAAAAAACAGTTAAGTATGCTTTAATAATAGTAAAGGGGAAACCGAAGTTTCCCCTTTTTTATTACTCAACTATTCTAAGAGAAGCCTTAATCTACCATATAGATTATCTTAGACATTGTGCTGCCGCTGTTCTTGCCGCCAGCGATAAACTTGCTGCCGTCATAGAGGATTGAATACCCTATATCAGCGTTGTACTCAAAGGAGTAGCCCACTGGGAAGTCTACCCATGTGAGACCGTCTAGAGAGTATGCAACGTTTCCATCGGAGCCAAATAGTGCCTCCGATACCAGCACAAACTTGCCATTGCCAAATGTGATACCATGTATCTTGCTGGCAGATGAGCCAACGATATCTTTTAGTGGCTCCCATGTGGCAGCAGTTGGGTCGTCGCTATATGCTATATAATCGTTGTACGCAAGGATATATCTGCCATTTCCATAGGCAAATATGCCTTCGCCGGAGAGTGCGCTTGCTTGCTTTGTGCCAGTGGCAGCTGTGAAGGTGACGCCATCTGTCGAGTATGCGATCTCGCCGAAGTTTGTAACTAGCAGAAAGCGATCGTTAACATAATCTATCCCTTTATAGCTCGCAGCTGGTGGGAATGCAGAGGTGTTGGTTGTCCATGTTTGTCCACCATCTTTTGAGTACACCATATTGGTACCGTTGATTGCGACGAACGTGTTATTACCATAAGCGATATGTGTGCCGATCACTGACTCTAAAACGTCATCGCCAGTTGCTTGTGTCCAATTGATGCCGTCGGTAGAATATTTGGCTCCCCATCCTATTCGGACAAAAACGCCATCGCCAAAGACTATCCCCGCTAGATTGCCAGCCCCTGATTCGCCTGTAGTTTGCCAAGTGATACCGTCGGTAGAGTAACCTAAATCGGAGCTACCAATTCCTACATACACGCCATTACCGTAGGCGATATCCTGTACACCATATTCACCAAATATGGTGGTGTAGTCTGCGGCTCTCACCCATCCGCTGACACGCAATTCGACGGTTCTTGATGCATATCCAGATGCCCCTATCTCAACTCTGTATGTGCCAACAGCCCCTGCTGCTGGTTTGTAGGTTGCAGTTGTAACTCCGTCTATAAGTACGTTATTTAAGTACCATTTATATGTGAGCGTAAGTGAGCCGTCGCCAACGTATGTAACCTTTAATGTATCGCCGATAAATGCAGTTTCGTTGAACGATACGTTACCAGGCAGAAGCGGATCTTGCGATGCAACTGCTTTAACGCCAACTGGATCGCTTGCTGTCGTAGTTGTTCTTGGTGCAGAGATCTCCACATAGTAGTATCCTACTGCGGTAGGCATATATGTGCTAGAGGTTGCGCCATCGATCGCTACATTATCGTGATACCACTGATACGATATCGTCTCGTCGCCGCTGTATGCAGAGGCTGTGAGTAGACCGTTCACAAGGTAGCTATTAGCCGATGTAACGGTTAGCTTTGGTAGTACAGGCTTTTCTACTACATCGTACGTTTTTTCGATATCGTGGTAGCCAGATTTGCTTACTACAAGTCTCATAGTGCCTGATTCGGTAGTAGTAAATATTGAATTGGTGGATAGCTTTGTACCAGAGGTGTTGTACCATGCATAAGATAGACCTCCGCTGTCATCACCAAGGTAGTTTGCCCTAAGTTTATCACCCACACGAGTATCGTCAGCAGGGTAGTCAGATAATATCGACAATGGGCCTTTAAACCATACTAGAGGGTCGTCTGTGACAGTTATATAGTTGCTAATCTTTGTTGCATATCTGCCAGAGGATATTGTAACCTCATATCTGCCTGGCTGCGTGGTAATGCATGTGTCGCTGTCTGAGCAGATTGGGTAGTAGCTGCGTGTCCATGCATACGACACCTCCTCTGAGCCACCGTAGGTTGCTTTCAAAGTAGCTCCAGTGTATACAGTGCCATCGATAACAAACTGAGGGTTAGCCTCTGCTGCTATGCTAACATTGGCGCTGAGCGTTGGTCTTGCCACGATCGTTACAGTAGCACTTTTCTTGTCCTGATATCTCGCTTTTTTAGCGTTTACATAAAATGAACCGTAGAATTGAGTGGAAAATGTTTTGCCTGAACCTTGCTGGATGTTATTGGCAGAGTGCCAGGTGTATGTTACGCCAGTATCATCTTCGCTATAGCTAGCCGTTAACGTGTCTCTTGTATAGACAGGTGTCTCGGTTGCAATTATAGATACTGTAGCTGTTTGTGGTTGCGGAGTTACAACTGATATCTGCTCTGTCTCAGAGATAAAGCCCTGTGCCGACGCTGTTACTGCATATGTCCCAGTTGTAGTCGGTGTGCATATTGCGCTATTTTGTCCCTCTTCGCAGCTTCTGCTCCATGTAAATGTTGGAGTAGCGTCTGTGTCGTCGTAGCTAGCGGTAAGCGTATCGCCCACTAGTACGAACGGATAGTCGTTCTCTACAGCGATCGAGACGTTGCCTGCAAATGGAATAGGTTGAGGGAATACAACTACGCCGTTGCTAGCTTTCGGATAGTAGCCATCGATATTTAATGTAGCCTTGTATGTGCCAGTTTTGGTCGGTGTGCAATAGATGCCAGTACCGCCCTCTTCACAGGTGCCTGCCCATGTGAATACCTTTGTGCCAGCTTCGCCACCGTTGTAGCTAGCTGTCAGCAGATCGCCCACCATTACATTCGATGTTGGGGTAACAGATAC